>CAZHFA010000162.1:0-3731 GCA_964531865.1 uncultured Bdellovibrionales bacterium | reverse complement strand
GAAAGAATGGGAAGTCAAGATCTGTTGGCTGTTGTTCCGCAGGATATTGTAAATTATAAACCTGTGGCAGCAGTGCTGAAAGAATTTTTTGGTTCATCTCAGCTTTCACAGTTTATGGATCAGACGAATCCTCTTTCTGAAATTACGCATAAAAGGCGTTTATCTGCATTGGGGCCTGGAGGACTTACGCGTGATAGAGCTGGATTTGAAGTGCGAGATGTAAATATGACTCACTATGGAAGAATTTGCCCAGTTGAAACCCCGGAAGGTCAGAATATTGGACTTATTGCTTCTTTTGCTTCTTATGCAAGGGTAAATGACTATGGTTTCTTAGAAAGTCCATATAGAGTGGTAAACGAGAATCATCAAGTTACATCTGATGTTGTTTATTTATCTGCTTTGGAAGAAGAGAGAGAAATAATTGCTCAGGCTAGTGTGAAACTTGATAAAGACCGTAAGTTTGTTGATGATCAAATTGCTTGTAGGGGCAATCAAGAATATATGGTGGCAAACAAGAATGAAATCACAAAAGTTGATGTTAGTCCAAGGCAAATTGTTTCTGTGGCTGCTTCACTAATTCCTTTTTTGGAAAATGATGATGCTAATAGAGCGTTGATGGGATCTAACATGCAACGTCAAGCAGTTCCTTGTATGAGGAATATGGCTCCACTTGTTGGTACTGGAATGGAAGGAGTTGTGGCTAGAGATTCTAAGGCTACAATTGTTGCTAAGAGAGCTGGTGAAGTTATGTTTGTTGATGCTGAAAGAATCGTTATAAAGGCTGATAAAATAAGCAGTAATGAAGCAGATTCTGGTGTTGATATATATGACTTAGTTAAATATCATCGCTCAAATAAAAGTACTTGTATAAATCAAAGGCCAATAGTTAGAGTTGGTGAAAAGGTAAATGATAATGAAATCATAGCTGATGGTCCTGCAACAGATATGGCAGAACTTGGCCTTGGGCAGAATATGCTTGTAGCATTTATGCCATGGAAAGGTTACAACTATGAGGATGCAATTTTAATAAATGAAAATTGTGTTAAGAGAGATATATTTACTTCAATTCACATTGAAGAGTTTGAATGTATTGCTAGAGATACAAAGCTTGGACGTGAAGAAATAACAAGAGATATTCCTAGTGTCGGTGATGAAGCATTAAAAGACCTTGATGAAACTGGTATTATTAGAGTTGGTGCTGTAGTAAAACCTGGGGACATTCTTGTTGGAAAAATCACACCCAAAAGTGAAACTCAGTTAAGTCCAGAAGAAAAACTTTTAAGAGCAATTTTTGGAGAAAAAGCTGGAGAGGTTAGGGATACAAGCTTGAAAGCATCTCCTGGAATTGAGGGAACTATCATTTCGACTCAAGTTTTCTCTAGAAAAGGGACTGAGAAAGATGAAAGAATGCTTGCTATCGAGAAACGTGAAGTAGAGAGATTGCAAAAAGATTATGATGATGAAGTGGCTATCATAAAAGATATGGCTACTAAAGAGATTATAGATCTTGTGAAGGGTAAAAAAGCTCAAGTTAAGGTTTCTAATAAGAAAGTAGATTTGATTGCTAAGGGGGAAGTCTTTACAGCTGAGAATGTGAAGTTGGTTCCTTTTGAATTCTTTAAAGATATTCAAGTGGATAATGATAAAGTTAATGAAAAATTAACAAGTATTATCAACGGAACGAAAGATCTTGTTGCTATTAAACAGAGTGATCTTGAAGATAAGGTAAAGAAAGTTAAGGAAGGTGATGAACTAGCTCCGGGAATCATTAAAATGGTAAAAGTTTTTGTTGCTATTAAAAGAAAGATTCAAGTTGGTGATAAGTTAGCTGGTCGTCATGGAAATAAGGGATGTCTTTCTAAAGTTGTACCACAAGAAGATATGCCATTTATGGAAGACGGAACTCCTGTAGATATCGTTTTAAATCCATTAGGTGTACCTTCTCGTATGAATATAGGTCAACTTCTTGAAACTCATTTAGGAATGGCTTGCTATTCTTTAGGAAGAAGACTTGCTGAACTTTTAGAAAAAATAGAAGAGCCTGTAAGCCATAGAAGACGTGATGATATCGATGCAACTCAGATGAAGGAAGTTGTTAATAAAATGCGTTACTACTTAAAAGGAGCTTTTGTTAACAATACATCGCTAGATTTTGATAAATTAAGTGATGACGATATTATAAAAATAGCGGAAAAAGATCAGACTGGAATTCATGTTGCTACTCCTGTTTTTGATTCTGCAAAAGAAGATGAAATAGTAGATTTCTTTAAATTTACAGGAGTTGATGAATCGGGAAAAGTAACGCTGTACAATGGTGAGACAGGGGAGCCTTTTACTGAAAAAGTTACAGTAGGTGTGATGTACATGTTAAAACTTGACCATTTGGTTGATAATAAAATACATGCAAGATCTATTGGGCCATATTCACTTGTTACTCAGCAACCTCTTGGTGGTAAAGCTCAGTTTGGAGGTCAGAGACTAGGAGAAATGGAAGTATGGGCAATGGAGGCTTATGGTGCGGCTTATGCTCTTCAAGAGTTTTTGACTGTTAAATCTGATGATGTTACAGGACGAACAAGAATGTATGAATCAATCGTTAAGGGAGAGCATGTTCTTGAACCGGGACTTCCAGAATCTTTTAATGTGATGATAAAGGAACTTCAATCGCTTGCTTTGAATATCCAATTATTAGAGGATAAAGATTCTGAGGAGGGGATTGATTTAAATGAAAATGAAGAACCTACATCAGAAATTGGTGCTGATATTTTCAAAGACAGTTCAGCTTCAGAGTAGTATTTAAAAAGGTATATTATTTTAATATGCCTTTTTATGCTTGTTTGTTAGTGTAAAAAGTTTTTAATTTTTTATTTATTTTATAAAAGAGATAACAATGGCAATAGATGATCTTTTTAGTTTATTTGAAAAACCCAAAAATCCTATAAAATTTAATGCGTTAAAGATATCATTAGCAGATCCTGAGACGATTAGAGGTTGGTCTTATGGGGAAGTTACAAAGCCAGAAACGATAAATTATAGGACTTTAAAACCAGAGAGAGATGGGCTTTTTTGTGCTAAAATTTTTGGTCCTGTAAAGGATTATGAATGTATTTGTGGAAAGTATAAGCGTCTTCGTCATAGAGGAGTTGTTTGTGAGAAATGTGGTGTCGAGGTAATTCAGTCGAAGGTGAGACGTGAGAGAATGGGACATATTGAACTTGCATCTCCTGTTGCTCATATTTGGTTCTTAAAAAGTTTACCATCAAGAATTGGTACAATTTTAGATATTACATTAAGAGATCTAGAGAAGGTTTTGTATTTTGAAGCTTATATTGTTACAGATCCTGCTGGTTCTCAATATGAGTTTGGAGATATCTTATCGGAGAAAGATTATAGGGTAGTAAGAGCTGAGTTTGGAGCAGATTTTGAAGCTGGTATGGGAGCTGATACAATACAAAAAATGCTTCAAGATTTAAACTTAGAAGAACTTCAAGCGAAATTAAAAAAAGATTTTGCTTCTACAAATTCTGATGCAAAGAAGAAAAAAATAACAAAGAGATTGAAAGTAGTTACTTCTTTTTTAAATGCTAACAATAAGCCAGAATGGATGATATTAAACGTGGTGCCTGTTATTCCACCAGATTTACGACCATTGGTTCCTTTAGATGGTGGACGTTTTGCTACAAGTGATTTAAATGATTTATATAGAAGAGTTATAAATAGAAATAATCGTT
>CAZHFA010000161.1:0-3775 GCA_964531865.1 uncultured Bdellovibrionales bacterium | reverse complement strand
GAAATATGAAATGTCCGCAATGTAAAAAAGAAATTATTGAGAGTTCAATTGAAGATTTGTCATGCCTACCTTTTTGTTCAAAAAGATGTAAATTGCTAGATTTAGGAGCATGGGCAAATGGGGATTATGTTATCTCTGAATCATTAGAAAAAGATGATACAAACATAGATTCATATTTATTAGAGATAGAAAACAATACTGTAAATTTAAAAAACAAACTCGAAAATAGATAAGAAGCTTACAGTATATCTAATAAAAAAATATTTTTACTATTTCCTATATTCAATTCTATGCAAAATTAAAGTATTAAAAGTTTCATAAAAAATGTGCTATTGCAAATTTTTAGCTTGCAACAGCACATTTGTATATATTTTTTTAATCTATATTAAAGGTTTCTAATTTATTTACTACTATTACTATGACGATCTGCCCACCATAAAGCTATTGGAGATGCAATAAAAATTGTAGAATAGCAACCAATAACAAGGCCTATAACTAAGAATAAGCTTAAATCCTTTATTTCTCCACCACCAAACACTAATAATGCAATAGCTGAAAACAATGTTAAAATGCTTGTTATTATAGTCCTTGATAAGGTTTGTGTTATTGCCTCATTTATAACATCTTCTAAAACATATTTTTTTGCAGCGATAAGGTCTTCTCTAATTCTATCAAATATTACAATCGTATCATTAACAGAATATCCAAGTAGTGTTAACGCTGCAGCCAAAGTAGTCACACTAATTGTTTGCCCACACATCAAATAAAGCCCTAACCCTATAGTAACATCATGGAACAATGCAACAACAGCTCCTAAAGCAAAAGCAAACTCAAACCTTATAGAAATATAAATTAGAATTCCAATAACACTAATCATAACTGCCATAAAAGCTTGTTTTCTAAGCTCCTCCCCTGCAGTAGGACCAACAAAATCAACTTTCAAAATTTGAAAAGCATCTTTTTTCTGAGATAATTCTGGAATGTTATTATTAAACGTATCCCTTAATTCTTTTTTTACTTCCTCGGGATTTTTCTTATCATCAGATAAACGAATTAAAAACTCATCTGCACCACTAAAAGACTGTACTATTGCATCTTTTATCCCTATTTTTTCAATAGAACTTCTTACACTTTGAGCATTAACTGGAGTTTCAAAACTCACAACTATCTCGTAGCCTCCCTTATAATCTATACCATATTTATCATTTCCTTTAGAAAACCACATATAAAAAGAAGCAATAAGCAAAAGTGTAGAAAAAATTGCTGCAGGTTTTGAAAGTGATAAAAAATTAATAGTTTTCTTAGGTACAAATATTTTTCTAAACATTTTAAAATTTCCTTTTATAAACTCTTTTAAATTGATAATGAATTTGTTTTTGCATTTTTTAAACTAAATGAATCAAAAGCTAATCTACATACAAAAGTCGCACAAAACAATGTCGTTAAAACACCTATTGATAACGTAACAGCAAACCCTCTAACTGGGCCTGTTCCAAAACAAAAAAGCACAATCCCAGTAAGCAATGTAGTTAAGTTAGAATCTATGATAGCTGAAAAAGCTTTTTCAAAACCAGAATTCACAGCCACATCCCTAGAAGAACCATTCATCAATTCCTCTCTCATCCTCTCAAAAATAATAACATTTGAATCAACTGCCATACCAATTGTTAATGCTAAACCTGCAAGTCCAGGCAATGTTAAAGTTGCTCCAAAAGCAGAAAGTAACGCTAAAATAAATAATAGATTTAATGCCAAACTACAAACTGCAATAAAGCCACTCTTTCTGTAATAAACAACCATAAAAAATATAACAGCCACAAAACCAATTGTAATTGCAATCACACCACTAACAATAGAATCTCTTCCTAATGATGGCCCGACTGTCCTTTCCTCTAAAATAGTAAGAGGGGCTGGCAATGCTCCAGCTCTTAAAACAAGAGCTAATTGTTTTGCTTCTATAACTGTAAATCCTCCAGAAATACTTGCACGTCCTCCTGCAATAGCATCACGAATAACAGGAGCAGAATAAACAACATTATCTAAAATAATAGCTAATTTTTTTCCTACATTATCAGAAGTTATTCTATAAAAAGTTCTTGCTCCTTCAGATGTAAACGATAATGAAACTTCTGGTTGCCCCATCGATTGATCAAATGTAACCTTAGCATCACTAATGACATCACCTGTCATCAATGTATTTTCTTCTACTCTATAAGATGCCCCTTCTCTGTCCTTTAAAACAACACTTCTTGAAACAGATTCGCCTTCTGCAACTAATCTAAAATCCAGCTTAGCCACGGAGCCAATTATTTTTTTCAAACCTTCGACATCAGATACCCCCGGCATTTGAAGAAGAATTTGACGTTCACCTTTTCTCTGTATTGTAGGTTCTGATACACCAAACTGATCAACTCTATTTCTTAAAGTTTCAACAGCTTTTGAAACGGCACTACGCTCAATCTCAGCAACATTTTTTATTTCATATACTAAATCAACTTGATTCCCAGTTCCAACTTCTTCTTTAACAAAAGAAATTTCTTTAAAATTTTCTTTAATTTTATCCTGAGACATTTGAGACATAGACTTATTTAAAAGCGTAAAATAAGCCCTATTCCCTTCTACCCTTGTTTTTATAACAGGAATTTTCTCCTTTCTAAGATCTGATTTAATAACGTTAGCCACACTTTGTAATCGGCTTACAACGGCCTCACTTACTTGAACCTCATAAACTAAATGTGCTCCGCCTCTTAAATCAAGCCCTAAAGAAATTGGCTTAGAAATCCAACTCGTAACGTTTGGAAAAAAAGTAGGAACTAAAAATAAAATCGCTACTAATAAAACTACAAAAAATATAATCACCCTTTTCTTTAACTCAGTCATAAAAAACTTCTCCAAATAAATTGAATCTTAAATTTTTTCGATTACAGATCTCTTTTCAAACTTTACCTTTACACCTTGTGCTATTTCAAGAAAAATAAAATTATCATCCGCTGATTGAAACTTACCACAAACTCCACAAGAGGTTCTCACATCATCCCCTTTTTTAAGCGTATCAATCATTGCCTTTTGTTTCTTTTTTTCTTGTTCTTGTGGACGTGTAACAAAAAAATAAAATATAAAATAAATCATGATACAAAGTGGTAACATCTGCACCATCGTACTTAAAAAACTTGGTTGATTCACATTGGCTGTTCCCTGAGTTGCCACTCCATCTGCAAATACCGGCCCCACTAATAAAAAATTTATATATAAAAAAACACTTAACAAAATCAGCCTAATTTTTTCCATAACATTTCCAAAAAAAATAAAATACATACAGGACACAAACTTTTTTAAGTATACATAATTTATAAAAATTTTTAAAGTAACTACTTAACTTAATATTTATTTTTTTGATTGAAAACTTTTATAAAGATTTAAAAAAGTTCCATTTAAGATTGATTCTCGTATTTTTTTCATAAGATTTAAATAGAAAGCAAGATTATGGGTACTAAGTAATATAGGCCCTAACATTTCACCTACTTTAAATAAATGATGTAAATATGCTCTTGAATAATTCCTACACGCTATACAACTACAATTTTCATCAAGAGGCTTTTCTGATGTAGCATATTTAGAATTTTTTATGTTAATAAATGGCTCATCTTCTAACACATAAGCCCTTCCAAACCGTCCTGCACGTGTTGGCATAACACAATCAAAAAGATCAACACCATTTAAAACTCCCTCTAAAATATCTTGTGGAGTTCCAACCCCCATCAAATAACGTGGCTTA
>CAZHFA010000160.1:0-3811 GCA_964531865.1 uncultured Bdellovibrionales bacterium | reverse complement strand
CGAGCGCCGCGATAGCGTTGATCGATAATCCGGTCAGATAAGCCATTCCGAACGAACCGTCCTCACGCTTCCAGCCGGCGTAATTGGGGGCCAACAGATTTCCGGCGGGACCGACCAAATAAAGACCGTTCATCTTGTCGTGCCGCGATTCGATGAATTCCATCGACCGGCGCAGAAGCGGCAGATAACGGTCGATTTTCTCTTTGTCCCGACCGATAAGAAGCATTTCAGACTGCATCACAATCGCCGCGGCGGTAAATTCGACCCCCCAGTCGTGAATGTCGATTCGACCGTCCCCCTGCTTATAGACGACTCGATTGGGTGAGGCGCAGTCGCATAACTGCCCGTCCGGCGCGACCCAATCGTGTGCACCCTTCTTGCGCCCGTCCCCGATCCATTCGAACCAGAGATTCTGAGCGTTCGCCTGAAATGTGACGTAGGGTTCTTCTATGAACGGAAGTTGGCAGTAGCTGGTCCCGTAACTGTTCTGAATCCACCAGGCGTTCCACGTCGGCCCCTCGACGAAGCCGTTCCACTCGTCGGTGTAGAGCATCGAGATATTTTGCGTTTCGAAATCGGGGTGATACATACGGGCGCAAAAATCGAGCAATTGGAGATAGTCACTGTCCCCCGTTCCTTGGATGTATCGGCCGTGATAGGTGCGCGGCGGCTCTTCGGCACGCGCCATTTCCGTCAGTAAAAACAAAAAAAGAGTCATAATCACGGTTAAAAACAGCTTCGCTTTCATCATATCGCTCTTCTGCCCTTATACGTGCGGCTAAAAATATTTTAAGAACACATGAAAAAATGACACAAAAAAGGACGGATGTCTATTTTGATCGAACCGACTCGGACACTTTTAATTTCAAAGGCCAAACGGCCGAAAGTTGATCGGGGCACGAAACGCAAAAAAACGCGTTGCATAGCGCGATTATAATGGAAACGGTCGATCAGGTCAAGTTGGCGAACGCGGACTTTCTTATTGCGGAGATCTTGTATCTGTCCAACCGCTTTTCTTGTGAACCAGGTTGGACAACGTAGGCCTACAATTTGGGACAAGTAGAAAGTGTCGCCAAGAAACAAAAAACGGCGACCTTCCCAAAAGGAGAGGACGCCGTTTGACGGTTGTCAAATAGCTATTTTTTCTTTTTGCCACGTTTTTTGGCCGGAGGGGGCGGCGGCGTTTCCGGCGGATTATCCTCGGAAGGCTCCTCCGGCAGTTCTTCCGGAGGAACACCTGGTTCTTCATCCGAGCCGATGGCTTTGGCGAAATCGTTGTCGCAAGGATGAAGATAGTGCTCGCGGGCAATCCGGTCGCCTTGCCCCATCCAGTTTCCGGCTACGTGTGCCGGGAATTTGGAAAACAACTCGTTCGAACGACTTCCGCGAAGATTATGGAACAGGCGCGGCCATTGTTCCAGCCCGGCTTGAAAAATAATCCGTTCGAAATATTTACGCAGGTTGCGGTCGGTATCACGCCATCGGTCGATGACAAAAACAGCGTCCTTTGAAGCGGACTTTTTCTGCTTGGTCAATTCCTCGCGCAATTCGGGAAAAAGGGGAATGACCCGTTCCGACTTTCCTTCATGATGTTCTGTCTTGGGTGAACGAACAAGAATTTTTTCCTCAACCCAATCGACATCCGACCAGCGCAAGAGGAGTGTTTCCGACGGATTGCGTAATCCGCCAATGCGGCAGAGAGCCAGAAGCGTTCGCCATTCCTGATCGGGACAGGCATTGAGCAGACGTTTATAATCGCTCATCGAAACATAATGCTCTCGGTCCTTGTTAATGAACGACCCTCGCGGGACATTGATAAATACATTGTCATGAATATAGCCATTTTTTAACGCCCAGGAGAAGACCGACCGCGTTCGTTGAACCGACCCGGCGACCGTTGCCGCGCTGTAATGTTTTGTCAATTCCTTGCGCCACCGTAGACCGTCTTCCAGCTTAATATCATTTGGATTGCCCGTTGGTTTGAAGAAGCGAAAAAAACGCTTCATGGCCGATTCATACGTTCGCATGGTCGAAGCCTTATTGACCGTTGACGCTTCGCGGATGTACTCATTCCAAAGCGCCTTTGAATTGAGATATTTTTTCCATTCAATCAGTTTCGCCTGTTCGAGCCGTTGACGAAGATCCGGCAAAAGGCTATTGATCCATGTTTTAAGAAAGGGGGGATGTTCCGCTCCGGTCGTTTCACACCGTAGAAGATGATCGACCATCGTCTGAATGGTCTCGGCGTCTTTGAGCGTGTAAGCGAGCGGAAGGTAAAGAATTTTTCTCTTTCCCTTTCGCAGGTAATTAAGTACGTAAGAGTCTCTACTCTTGTGTTTACGACTGGTCAGAAACGACATGGGCTACCTCCTCATCATTTTTGTTTTGAACCCATTGAATCAGCCGCCAACGGCTGTAAAATATCCGCCGGCCAAGCGTTCGGTGCGGGATCATTCCTTTCCTTGTGTTTTCCCCAAGGAATTTCAGACTGCAACCGAGTAATTCGGCCGCCTCTTCTCGATTGAGAATTTCTTTCGGAGGCGTATTCTCCGGGTAAAACAGGTGATTACTTTTCATAAAACATCCTTTCAAACGTCGACGAAACGTTTGTCTGTCGACCATGAAGCCTTAAATATCGAAAAATGGGAAGCCAATTTTGTGACCTTTTTTGAGAAATTTCAAAAGTTCTTCGAGAGTATTTACAAAAGTTCGGGGACTGACAGGGTTTTTTAAATGTGATAAGTTTTCCGCTCGCGGAATTCCTGCGCCTTGCCGTCATTCCAGTTGCCGATGGGACGATAGTAACCGGTGATGCGGCTGTAGACTTCAGTCGTATCGCCGCAGACGGGACAGGTTTTGACCTCACCCGCCAGATAACCATGTCGCGGACAGACCGAATAGGTCGGCGAGATCGTATAATACGGAAGCCGGTAGTTCTCGGCGATCTTGCGAACCAGATTAGCCGCCGCTTTCCACCCGGAGAGCTTTTCGCCCAAAAAGGCGTGAAAAACGGTTCCCGACGTATAGAGCGTCTGCAGCTCATCCTGGGCGTCGAGGGCCGCGAAAATATCGTCTGTGCTTCCGACCGGAAGATGGGAACTGTTTGTATAATACGGCGCGTCTTTCGTGCCGGCTGTCTTAATTTCCGGATAGCGTTCGCGGTCATGCAGAGCCAAACGATAGGCGGTCGATTCTGCGGGCGTCGCTTCAAGATTATAAAGGTCGCCGTACTGTTCCTGGTAGTCGGAAAGGCGCGTTCTCATGTGATTTAACACATCTTTGGCAAACTCCTGCGTTGCCGGATCGGTCAGGTCGCCGCCGAGCCATTTCGCGTTCAGGCCGACCTCGTTCATTCCAATCAGGCCAAGCGTCGAGAAGTGATTGGCGAATGTGCCGAGATAATGCTGGGTATAGGGGTAGAGCCCCTCGCCGAGCAATTTTGTAATGACCCGACGCTTGATTTTGAGTGAGCGGGCAGCGATATCCATCAGCCGATCGAGCCGAGCGTAAAAATCCGTTTCGTCCGCCGCCAGATAGGCGATGCGCGGCAAGTTAATCGTTACGACGCCGACCGACCCGGTACTCTCGCCGCTGCCGAAATAGCCGCCCGATTTTTTGCGCAATTCTCGAAGCGATAATCTAAGCCGACAGCACATACTCCGAACGTCGCCGGGACTCATGTCGCTGTTGACGTAGTTCGAAAAGTACGGCGTGCCGTATTTCGCGGTCATTTCGAACAGAAGTCGATTGTTCGGCGTATCCGACCAGTCGAAGTCGCGGGTAATCGAATAGGTCGGAATCGGATACTGGA
>CAZHFA010000159.1:0-3817 GCA_964531865.1 uncultured Bdellovibrionales bacterium | reverse complement strand
TGTATCTCAAAGAAAGTTGGAAAGTAAGAAATCTTATAAAGCGCTAGAAACCAGAAAGCTAAATAAAAAATATGCTGATGTTTTTTTAAATATTATTTTTTAGGAAATGAATTTTTGGAAATCACCATTTTTATAATCATTATTTTAGGTAATTATAAAAATGGTGAGCCGCATAAGACTCGAACTTATGACCCACTGGTTAAAAGCCAGTTGCTCTACCGACTGAGCTAGCGGCCCACACTGTCTTAAAAAGACCTTATATATTTATACTTTTGATGAAATAATGTCAAGATTTGTAAAAAAATAAATTTAGAAAATTTTTAGATAATTTTCTTTGGTAAAAATTGAGGTATTATAAAAAATTTTATAATACCCCAAAAATGAAAATTTTTTTTATTATGAAAAAATATTGCTAAAAAAACTTCCTATTCCACTAAAGATATTTGAAAAGCAAGATCCTCCAGATGAAGAGCCGCTAGAAAATAACCCAGAAAACATATCTTTTATTCCACCAAAAATATTTGACAAACTAAAACCACTAGAGTTTGAATCTTCACAAATTACATTTGATGAAGAAGAACTTCCACTTGAAAATAATCCAGAGAAAATATTTTTAATTCCATCCCAAATATTTGAAAAACTAAATCCAGAATCCCCTATTATGGAACTTGAACCATTATTTCCAAAAAGTCCCCCTATTAAAGATGGAGCTTGTGAAAATATGTTTGAAATTCCAGATGATGGTCCGCCTAAAATATTAGATATTCCTGACGTAGAATTCCCCATACCTAATAGGCTTGATATGTTAGATGTATCAGATGCTAATGGTATAGGTGTCATTCCTTCCAAATTATTTTCTTGTTTTATTCCAAGCAAAGAATACATTCCTGTAACAAATTGATTTACCATTGTCATCATTTGAGTAGTAAAATTTTGCAACATTCCTACAATGCTTGAAGTATTTGTTGTGTTGGAACTTGGAAGTTGTCCAGGTAAATTAACAAAAGTATCTGTGAGCCAAGAAGATGGATTAGTGGTAGCATTTGTTAACATATTACAAGTATTACCATAAGAATATGGCGTACTTTGTGCGTTATTTAAAGAAGAGATAAATGTCATTTTCTTTTTCCTTTTATAAAAAAATAAATAAAAAATATTTAAAAAAAATATTTTTAACCTTTAGAGTCTTCGAAAATTTTTCATAGAAAGTTTCTTAATTTCCCAATTTTAAATTAAATAAAACAAAAATTTTTTGTAAATCTTGACATTGGAGAATTTTTATTTAATATATTTCTTTGTTGAATGTGGCCCTATAGCTCAGTTGGTTAGAGCGCCCGGCTCATAACCGGTAGGTCCAAGGTTCAAGTCCTTGTGGGGCCACCATCAACTTTTTTCCTAAAGAAAGACTCTTTTTCAAAATTCATTTTTTCTAATAATTATTTTTTTCTTTATTTTTTAAAATTTTTCTGTTTTTATACGCTTCTTCATGGTAGCATATACGCGTATTTTGTGTATTACAAAAAAAAACAATAAGGGAATGGTAAAATGTCAAAGAATTATATTGAAAGTTTGATAGAAGTCGGAAAAATAGATGCTACATTAATGAGAATAGTTATTGAAAAAAAAGCATCTCTCAAGCAATACGCAGATGTTAATTCAGAGCTTAATAAAAAAGCGGTTATTTTAAGCGGTAAATCGAATCTTTTGAAAGAAAAAGAAAAAAAATATTCAGTAGAAGAAAAAAGTATTGAGGAAGAAAAATCAAAATTAGTGTTAAGAAGAAAAGCAATAGCTTCGTTTAATGATTATAGAACTCAGCAAGCAGCACAAAAAGAAATAGAGTTTGCTTCCAAACAGTTGGGGGCTAGGGAAGAAATTCTGTTGCCATTATTAGAAGAGATAGAAAATTTAAAAAAAGATTATGAAAGAATTTTAGGTGAGTGTAAAAGTTTGAAGGCGTCTTTTGACGAATTAGGAAAAGCCAAAAAAGAGCTAGATGTAACTTTTAAAAAACGAGAAGAGGAAAGTTTGCAAAAGAAAGATATCTTAACAAAGGATATAGAAAGGAATGTTTTAATTGAGTATAACAAAGCAAAAAATAGAAATCCTATGGATCCAGTTGTGCCGGTTATCGATAATAGCCTTTGTGGTGGTTGTTCAATGAAATTAGGTTCTCAGGTTGTGGTAAATATTGCCAAAGAGAATTGTGTAATACATTGTCCTGGATGTAATAGAATTTTATATATAAAAAAAGATATTGTTGAAGAAGAATAATTTTGTTAAAAGTTAGGTTTTATCAATAAAAAATAAAGGGGATAAAGGAGAGTAAAGTAAAGATGATCGCTGGCTCTTTTTAGGGCGAGAGGAAAGTCGGGACTTTATAGGACAAGCTAGCTGTTAACGACAGCTTTGAGCAATCAAAGGAAAGTGCTACAGAAAAGAAAACCACTAAAGTAGAAATATTTTAGAACGGGTGAAAAGGTGAGGTAAAAGCTTACCAGCAAGGAGGTAACTTCTTGGCTTAGTAAACCCTAGCTAAAGCAAGACCAAATAGAAAGTAAAAATTAACTTGTTAATTTTTGGGTGTTGTCCGCATCTTTACTTTCAGGTAGTGTCGCTTGAACTTGTTGGTGACGACAAGTCTAGATGAATGATCATCGCCAAAGTTAAATGGGACTTTAAGGCACAGAATCCCGCTTACTTTGCTCTCCTTTCTTTCTTTTAGTTTAGGTCATAATTGTGGCTTCAAGTTAATGAATTTATCATGTTAAAAAAAATAAAAACACAAGCATAATTGGATTTCATAATGGAATGGAAAATAGCATTTTGGTAATTGAATTGATTAATGTAAAGGTTATTCAAAAATAAGATTATTTAAACGATATTGAGAATCAGTATTATTTCAATTATATGGTTTAAGCATTTAGAGCTATATATTGTTTATTTTTAGGTGGTGATTTTGGATGAGAATTGGAAGAAAAAGTGGGGTGAGCCGACGAAATAATACTTTAGTATATTGAGGAGGTGAATTCCCTGCGTTTTATTTCAATTATCGCCAAAATCACCACCTAAAAACACGCCCAGAAGGAATCGAACCTCCAACCTACGGATTTGGAATCCGTTGCTCTACCAATTGAGCTATGGGCGTAAAACACCTTGTAAATATAACATATCAATAAAAAAAATCCATAGAAGAATATATGTTTTTGAATATATTTTTTAGTCTTATTTCTTTGGAATATTTTAAATTTTATCAACTTTATTCATAAAATTTCCGATATTTATATTATCTATTATTGTGTTTTTTAGCTTTGATAAAGGAAATTTTTATGGATATATCTTCACTTTTACAATTTGCTTATGAGCAAGATGCATCAGATTTACATATAAGTGCCGGTGAAACTCCCATTCTTAGAGTTCAAGGGGATATGAAACATGTTAGTACAGATGTTTTAACTCCAGATGAAACAAGAAATATGATTTACGATATAATGAATGATTATCAACGAAAAATTTTTGAAGAATTAAATGATGTAGATTTTTCAATTGAATTTGGTGAAGTGGCAAGATTTAGAGTAAATGTTTTTTGTCAGCAAAGAGGTTTGGGGGCTGTATTTAGAAAAATACCAACAAAAATTTTAACAATGGAAGAATTAGGCCTTCCAAGAATTTTCTCAAATGTTATTAGAAAAGAAAGAGGTCTTGTTCTTGTTACAGGTCCTACTGGTTCTGGAAAATCCACTACATTAGCTGCAATGATAAATCAAATAAATGAAGAAAGAGAGGGACATATTTTAACTATTGAAGATCCTGTTGA
>CAZHFA010000158.1:2895-3834 GCA_964531865.1 uncultured Bdellovibrionales bacterium | reverse complement strand
AAAATTTAGATTCAGTACCTACTGCCAAAACTTTTGCATCACAAAAAAATATCTTAGATTTAATTGATAAATTAAGAAAATCTGGATTGGCAAAAATGAAAAACTCAACACGGGGAATTACAGTATAAATAACATTAGAAACTAAAAAAATAAAATTAAAGAAAAAATCTTCACTTATTAAATATTATAAAGTTACCATTTGTAGGTGTTTTGTAGTTTAACATATTGCAATCATTTTCTTTAAGCTCAACAAAACTTTTTATTTCTTTGAAACTTTTAAAAAAGATCATGTGCCCATTTTTTGTCAAAAAAGGCATTGCATATTCTACAAGCTTTTCTATATCTGCCAAAGCCCTTGCTGTTACAATAGAAAACTGTTCTTTTGCTTCTTTTTGATAATCTTCAATCGTCGCATGTACAGGTAATATATTTTTTAATTCCAATTTTTTAATTATATAATTTAAAAAATCAATTTTTTTTAATGAAGAGTCAAGAAGAACTATGTTTAAGCAAGGATTTATTATTTTTAATGGCACACCAGGAAAGCCTGCTCCTGTTCCCATATCAAGAATTCTCTCATTTTCTTTAAAACTAAAACATTCAAGAATAGATAATGAATCTAAAAAATGTCTTTTTATTACATCCTCTTTAGGCACTCGTGTAAGATTTATTTTTTCATTCCATCTATATAAGTTTTGTGCATAAATATCAAATGAGTTTAAAATATTATCATTAACATTTATTCCTAACCTCCCCAATCCAAAAGATAAATCTTCTAATTGATTCTTACTTAAAAACATACTCCTCCCAATCCTTGACTAAATGTTTTTATATAATATAATCTTGAAAGTTTTTTGACAACAACAGCAAAGACTAAAAAGAAAGGTTTTTAAAAATGTTGCAAGGGCTCTTAATTTTGATGATTCTACAATGAAAAGA
>CAZHFA010000158.1:0-2885 GCA_964531865.1 uncultured Bdellovibrionales bacterium | reverse complement strand
CTGTTACGTACTTGGCCATATGGCAAAATAGAAAATATCGCCTTGGAAAGAAATGTTAAAAGGCTTGAAGGCAATATTGCCGAAACTGATTCAAGGCTTCAAGGAATTTCAACCAAGTTTAGTGCTATTTTAGAAAGTAGCGACAACGAACTTCCAATTGAAATTCAGGAATTGTATAGAAATATTGTTCTAATGGCGAAAGCTACTTATGATATAGAAAGAGAGCAAGCGTGCTCTCTGATAGTCATAAAGTATAACTCAATCATTAGTAAAAAAACAGAGCTACAACTTTCAGATAAACACTGGGAGTTGATTGATGAATTTTGGAATTTGTTCTATCTTTATATTGAAAGAAGACAAAAAAAAGAAGCTTGGATTCAAAAATTTTTACAACATGTTTTGCAAAGTAAAAACCAAAACATAATTGATGAAGCCATCAATTATGCAAACGGCAATACGTAATTTTGAAGAAACTATTTATGGTTTTTTTGTAAGGGATATACTTATTATAATTATATCCCTTTTTTTATATCTTAAAGTTCTAAAGATTTCATTTCTATAATATTCATAATATGATTTATAAAATCATCTAATTTAATATTATTTTCTTGCTTATTATCTCGTCTTCTAACAGAAATAGCGTCACTTTCAACCTCTTTATCTCCTAAGATAATAGAATACGGAATTTTTTCATTGTGTGCTTCTCTTATCTGATAAGAAATAGTATTTGAGTGCTTTTCAATTTCAGCTCGCACTCCAAGAGATAATAACTTATCGACAATTTCTTTTCCTTTCTCTCTGTGTTTGTCAGAAACTGGCAATACTCTTACTTGAACAGGACAAATCCATACAGGAAAAGCCCCAGCAAAATGTTCTGTAATTAAGCCCATGAATCTCTCTAAAGATCCATAAATTACTCTATGGATAACAATTGGAGTTTTTTGTTCTCCATTTGTATCTGTATATTTACAACCAAAACGTCCTGCTAATTGAAAATCAAGTTGAATAGTTCCCATTTGCCATTCACGTCCTAACGCATCTTTCATCTGAATATCAACTTTAGGGCCATAAAAAGCCCCATCTTTTTCTTTTATTTCATAGTTTGATTTTCCTAAATGATCATCTAATACTTTTCTTAAAACATTTTCCGCGTGATTCCATGTCTCAATTTCACCAATAAAATCATCAGGACGAGTTGATAATTTCATCGAATATTTTAAGTTAAAAATTTTATAAAAGTAATCTGCTATCTCAAAAATACGCTGATACTCTGCTTCTATTTGATCTTCTGTTACAAAAATATGTGCATCATCTTGATGAAACTGTCTTGCTCGAAATAAACCATTTAACGCTCCTGTTGCTTCATTTCTATGAATACAATCAACATCTGAAAAACGAATTGGTAAATCTTGATATGAACGTGTTTTTAAATTAAACAAGATCATTGTCGCAGGACAAGACATTGGCTTTAATGCAAATACATTTGCATCCTCAATACTTTCTTCCCCCTGATTTATGATATACATATCTTCTTTATAGTGTTCCCAATGACCTGATGTTTTCCAAAGTTTACTTGAATTTAAAAGAGGACCTGCAAATTCTTGATAACCTCTTTTTTTATGTTCTTTTCTCCAAAAAGAAACTAACTCATTAAAAATAATTAATCCTTTAGGAAGTAAATATGGACATCCTGAAGCCGTTTCATCAAAATGCCAAAGCTCTAATGTTTTTCCTAATTTTCTATGATCTCTTTTTTCTGCTTCTTCTAAAAGAGTTAAATAAGATTTTAAATCTTTTTCCGTAAAAAAAGCTGTCGCATATATTCTTTGAAGCATTTCATTATTACTATTTCCTCTCCAATAAGCTCCTGCAATTTTCATAAGTTTAAAAGCTTTTCCAAGTTTTCCTGTAGAAACTAAATGTGGCCCTCGACATAAGTCAACATAATCTCCTTGTTTATAAACTGAAATTACGACATCCTCTGGTAAATCTTTTATAATCTCAACTTTATAGTTTTCTCCTCTTTTTGAAAAAAAATCTATTGCATCGTTCCTTTTCCATTCCTCTCTTACAATCGGTAAATTTTTTTCTACGATTTCATGCATACGTTTTTCTATTTTTTCAAAATCTTCAACAGAAAAAGGTTCTTTTTTTGAAAAGTCATAATAAAAACCGTCGTCGATAACAGGTCCAATTGTAACTTGTACATTTTTAAATAATTCTTCAACAGCTTGTGCCATTATATGAGAAGCTGTATGTCTTAGAATCTCTAGCCCCTCTTTATCTTTGTTGGTAATGATTGAAATTTTTGCGTTGGTTGTTATTTCATAGTTTAAATCTTTTAGTGTGTCATTAACTCTTACAGCAATTGCATTTTTATATAATCCTTCACTAATTTCTTTTGCTATTTCTTCTCCGCTTATTTCTGGCTTGTCAAAAGAAAGTTTAGAATCATCTTTTAACGTTATTTCAATCATTTGATACCCTTTATGTAAAAAAATAAAACATCTCTATTTAAGATATCACTATGAAAATATAAATTCTATAGAAAAAAACAGCATGTTGTTTTTTTTATATGGAAACCAAAGATTATTGGCATTTTTTAAATAAAGAAAGATAGTTTTAAGATTCATAAATAAATCTTAAAACTATCAAGGAAAACCCCTATCCTGTAACAATAACTTTTTTTACCCTTTCCTTCTGACCTTTTGTCATTCCCTTTGAAACATCAATTATCATAACAGGCTTTATCGCCTCTGAAGATGCTTCCTCTTTTTTTTGCTCAGGTTTTTCTGGCTCTAAGATAACGAGGATAACCCCATCATACTTTAAGTCCGGAAGTACTCCACGTTTTTCTCGCGAAATAGCCACTTGTAGCTTTCCTT
>CAZHFA010000157.1:0-3853 GCA_964531865.1 uncultured Bdellovibrionales bacterium | reverse complement strand
CTTTCTTTATTAAAAAATCTTTCCTCCTTTTCTCCCCCCCAATATACTAGGCTATTTTTCCCTATTCCTAAAAAAACTAGTTAAGCTCCCTTAAATTTTTTGTAATTACTAACTTCAAAAAATCTTCGAAAAATTAAAAAACATCAAATTTTTTAAAATAAAAACTTCTAAAAAATTTACAAAATAGTATGTAAAAAAAGCAAAAAAAAGGAGAAGTAAAAACTTCTCCTTTTTAAAAGTCATTTCTTTATTTACATATTCTTAGCTTTTTATTCTCATTTCATAAAAAGACCTATAAACAAAATATAATCCTACAACAAACAAAACAGAACCAATGCACATTGCAATGTCTGGGGATTTTACTGCTATTTCTACAGCTAGTAATCCAAAAAGAGTTGTAAATTTAATAATAGGATTAAGAGCAACAGAAGATGTATCTTTATAAGGATCTCCTACCGTATCACCAACAACTGTTGCAGCATGTAAATCAGTCCCTTTTTCTTTTAAATCTACCTCAACAACTTTCTTTGCATTATCCCAAGCTCCCCCCGCATTGGCCATAAATAATGCTTGAAAAAGCCCAAAAACAGCTATCGAAATCAAATAACTAGCAAAGAAAGTAGGGTTAAAGCATGCAAATGCCAAAGTTAAACTAAAGACCACGCCAAAGATATTCATCATACCTTTTTGTGCATATTGAGTACAAATTTTAACTACACCTTTTGACTCTTCAATAGAAGCCCCCGATGAATCTTCAAGTTTTATATTACGCTTAATATACTCAACAGCTCTATATGCTCCAGTTGTAACAGCCTGCATTGAAGCTCCCGTAAACCAATAAATTACAGCCCCTCCTGTCATAAGACCTAAAAGAACTTGTGGTTTTAACAAATCAAGATTCAAGTTTAACATTAAAATTATTGAAAATATCATTGTAGTAGCCCCAATAACTGCAGTACCAATTAAAACTGGCTTTGCCGTAGCTTTAAATGTGTTTCCAGCAGAATCATTCTCTTCCAATAATTCTTTTCCTTTTTCAAAGTCTGGAGTAAATCCAAAATCCCTTTGAATTTCTTCCTTTATACCTTTTATAGATTCAATTTGCGACAACTCAAAAACAGATTGAGCATTATCAGTAACTGGTCCGTAAGAATCCACTGCAATAGTAACAGGGCCCATTCCTAAAAAACCAAACGCAACAAGACCAAACGCAAAAACTTCAGGATGAATCATATAAGCATCAAGTCCATTTTGAGAAGCAAAATACGCTCCTAGCATCAACGCAACCATAACTATACCTTTCCAGAATGCTGAGAAATTTCCAGCTACAAGTCCAGAAAGAATAGTAAGAGAAGCCCCCCCCTCTCTTGATGCATTAACAATTTCATTTACATGAATCGAACTTGATGACGTAAATATTTTAGTAAACTCTGGAATTAAGGCAGCAGCCAATGTTCCACAACTAATAATTGTTGAAAGCCATAACCAAGCATTTCCTTCTAGTGCACCACCAAGCAATGCATAACTTATAACATAGGTTACAACAATAGATGTTAATGACGTAATCCAAATTAACGATGTAAGAGGTGATTCAAAATTAAAGCTGTCTGCATCTCTAAATTTTTTTCCAGCAAATATTGAATTTACTTTGTAAGAAATCATTGATGTAAGAATCATCAAAACACGCATAGCAAAAATCCATACTATGAATGTCCCTTGCAATGTAAACGCATTGTCTTTTACAATCTTTGCTCCACTCTCATCAAATCCCATACCGACAGCCAAAACGATAAAACTAACTAGTGCAACACCTGTTACGCCATATGTTTCAAAGCCATCAGCTGTTGGACCAACAGAATCTCCAGCATTATCTCCAGTACAATCTGCAATAACCCCTGGGTTTCTTGGATCATCTTCACCAATATTAAAAACTATCTTCATTAAATCCGCTCCAATATCAGCAATTTTCGTAAAAATTCCACCACAAATTCTAAGAGCTGCTGCACCTAAAGACTCCCCAATAGCAAATCCTAAAAAACAAGAACCGGCATATTCTCCGGGCACAATAAGTAATATAAAAAGCATCATTATAAGTTCTACAGAAATTAATAGAACTCCAATAGACATTCCAGCACGAAGTGGATAATAATAAACGGGAAACGGTTTCTTTTTTAAAGCGACAAAAGATGCCCTACTATTTGCGTACGTATTTATTCTTATACCAAACCAAGCCACGCAGTAAGAGCCTAAAATTCCCAATACAGAACAACCAATAATCATTATAACTTTTGACCATTCCATATCTTGCAAAAATGCAAAATAATAAACCATACAAGCAGCTATTATTAGCTCAAGAAAAAACAAAAATCTTCCCTGTTGAAAAAGATATGTTTTACAAGTTTCATATATCAATGCCGAAACATCAGCCATACTTCTATGAGCAGGAAGTCTTTTTATTTTTAAAAATTCGACAACACCAAAAATTAAACCACTAATGCAAACAATTATTCCAAACCACAATATACTAATTCCAGAAACTTGACGTCCCCAAATTTCAAACATTACATCAAGGCTTGGGATCGGCAAATCAGCCTCTCCAGCATATGAATTCACTGGGCAAAAACTTCCCAGCAGGGCACATACTGCCAAAAATAACGAACCAAAACGTTTTATCATAATTCTTATCCTTTTTTATTTATTAAATACATCTTAAAGTTAATACAAAACAACCTTTACTTAGAGTAAACTAAATAATCAGTTAAAATATAACTAATAAAAACGAAAAAAGGCATTTGAGAAAAAACTTTGCTTACGTCATAGTGATAATTCACTAATCTTAAAAACGTCATTTTTTCTCAAATACCTCAATATTTTTCTTTCTCATAGTATCAAAAAACTATTTAGAATTAACAAAATCCTCTGAACGGAAATCTTTTTCTAAAAATACTTTTTATAGTAAACGCTTTTAAGCTTAGTTCTGTCAAGAGTAAAACTTTATAAAATTTTTCCAAGAAAATATGTTGTCGCCACCTCTACGCGTAAAATTCTATCTCCAAGCCCTATACTTTTAAAAGATTTACTGTGAAAAAATTTTAATTCATTTTCACTCCAACCACTTTCGGGACCAATTGCAATACAATTAATTTTTAAAAAATCAGAAGTTTTTATTTTTTCTTCACATATTGTGTCAGCTACCAAACAAGTCTTATTAGAAAAATCTTTTGTATGAAAATAACTATATATTGATGAATAAATTTTTATATCTGGAAAGATCGTATCCCCAGTTTGCTCCATTGCCAACAAACACTCTTGTTTTATATTTTCTTCTGATAACGATGTCGATTGAAGGTAACTTTTAGGAATATTTTCTCCCCTAATAAAGCTAACTTCTTTTACTCCTAAACTAGTTGCTATATGAAGTATTTTTTTATTAGTTTGAGGACGACAAACCGAAACTATCAATTCAATATCATTCTTACTTAGAGGCATCATTGATAAACTAATATCAAAAACCATACAATCATCAGAGCATTGTGTTAAAATTCCCTCCCCTCTTTTTCCACCGACAACACCAACATTGATTTTTTTCCCCACTTTAAAGACAAATCTTTTCTTTAATTCTTTAAGTCTTTTAGAAAAGATCGTGGCTTGTTTCTTATCAGCACTAATTTCATCTTCATTAAATAATAAAAAATTCATCTTAATCTTTACAATCTACAGGACAAGACCTAAAAGGTAAAATAGGAGATAGACTAGAATTTAATCAAGCTATTATTGATAAATTAATAGAAGAAGGAATTGTAGATTATACAGATGAAGAAGGAGATCCATGTAAACCAGGAGGATTAAAAGC
>CAZHFA010000156.1:0-3863 GCA_964531865.1 uncultured Bdellovibrionales bacterium | reverse complement strand
GAGTGTGATTTGTATATAACAAGATTAATTAAAGATGTACAAAATAGAAAGAAAAGAAGGTTCAAGACTAAATTAGAGAGATTTTTTAATGGATAATGAAGAGATAATCTATTAAGAAATTGGAATAATCTAGTGTTAAAAGAGTGGTAAGATATTGAACATTATTACTATATAGAAGTTTTAGAGCAAGTTGTGTTAAGCATTGATAAAAAATATATGGAATCATATGGAAAAAGTGAAAACACGTACTGTTTAGGTGTTTCTCAAAAAATAAGAGAATTGCAGAATCTTCGATCATTAAAAGTCATAGGTATAGATAGATTATCAAAATGTTATTTGGCTGGAATAGAGCGAGAGATCTTAGGATTATGTGGAGGAAAGGCGTTAGGATTTGTAAAGCTAAGAGCAAATGGAATAAAAATTCCACGAACAAATGTTATATCTGTTTTTGAAGAATCTTTTGTAGATATGGAATTTAATTTTGAAAGTGAATTATATGCAGTTAGAAGTTCAGCAAATATGGTATTGGTCAAAACATGAAAAAGCTTTGGAAAGAAAAAAATGTTGCTATTAATGAAGTAATTACCTTGGATGGTGCAAATGGGGAAGTTTATAGTGAAAACTCCTAAATATAGGGGTTAAACATTTTTGTCAATAAGAAGAAGCCTTTTTGGATATTAAAAAAGTCTACTAGAGAAAAAGAAAAATAAATGTCTTATGCTTGTATTTTCTCCCCAAAAAGATAGACTAAAGATTACTAAATGAAAGCTTGAAAGTTTTTATTGCATAAGTATAAATAAATAATAAAAAAAATATAAAAATTTTCTTGAATCCATTGACATTTAACTTAAAAAAATGGTATTTATTTACATCGTGCAATATCGAGGAATCTACTGGAGACGGTTCTTGATTGATTTTATTGATTAAGAGTGCAGTGTAGAAGATGCTCTGCTTATTATCATCCTAGATAATAAATGTATTCATCTTAAAGTAGATATCATCATTAGCGTACTTTTATAATTATAATCTTAAAATGATTTACGTATTTTATACTTTGTTTTAAGAATCCATTTTTTGAAAATTTTTCATAATTTGGATGATGGGTTTTTTCGTATTTTTTATATTGTAACGGATTTGTAAAAAAAATTTGTTTAGAAGTTGTAAAGAATAAAAAAAGAAAAAGATAAAAATAGGGAGATAAGGCATTATGCCAACGATTAATCAGTTAGTAAGAAAAGGAAGACAAGATAAAGTAAAGAAAACTAGTGTGCCAGCATTAAAGGCTTGTCCACAGCGAAGAGGGGTTTGTACGCGTGTTTATACTCAGACTCCAAAAAAACCTAACTCAGCACTTAGAAAAGTTGCTCGTATTCGTTTGACTACAGGGATGGAAGTTAATAGTTACATTCCGGGTATTGGACATAATTTGCAAGAGCACTCTGTTGTTTTAATAAGGGGTGGACGTGTAAAAGATTTGCCAGGTGTTCGTTATCATATAATAAGAGGAAAGCTTGAGACTCATGGAGTTCAAGATCGTAAGAAGAGTCGTTCTAAGTATGGTTCTAAGAGACCTAAAAAATAGGACAAAACAAGATCGTTTAGTAAGACTAAAGAGGATTTATACTAAAGAAAGAGGATAGAGAAATGCCAAGAAAAAAAAGAGATTTTACAAGAGAGATAATTGCTGATCCAAAATATGGAGAGGTTGTTGTTGCAAAGTTTATCAATAATTTAATGATTGATGGTAAAAAGAACGTTGCAGAGCGTGCTTTTTACACTGCTATGGATAAAATTGAAGGAAAGACTGGTAAGAATCCTGTAGAGGTGTTTTTTAAAGCTTTAGAGAATGTTCGTCCAGTTGTTGAGGTTAGATCAAGAAGAGTTGGTGGAGCTAACTATCAAATACCTGTTGAAGTTTATCCAAAAAGAGCAGAGGCTTTATCAATTAGATGGCTTTTAACTGCAGCTAATAGTAGATCCGAAAGAGGAATATCTGATAGGCTTGTAGGTGAAATTTTAGATGCTGTTGATAATAGAGGTGCTGCTATAAAGAAGAGAGAAGATACTCATAAAATGGCAGAAGCAAACAGAGCGTTTTCTCATTTTAAGTTTTAAGTTGGTTTAGGGGGGAATTAGAAAGTGGCAAAAAGAGATCTACATAAGTTGCGTAATATTGGTATCATGGCTCATATTGATGCTGGAAAAACAACTACAACAGAAAGAATTTTATATTATACAGGTGTTAATTATAAGATTGGTGAAGTGCATGATGGTGCAGCAACAATGGATTATATGGATCTTGAGCAAGAGCGTGGAATTACTATTACGTCGGCTGCTACTACTTGTTTTTGGAGTGGGTCTGAACATCAATATGATAAGCATCAAATAAATATTATTGATACTCCAGGGCATGTTGATTTTACTATTGAAGTTGAAAGAAGTTTAAGAGTCTTAGATGGTGCTGTTGCGGTATTTGATGCTGTTGATGGAGTTCAACCACAGTCAGAGACTGTTTGGCGTCAAGCTGATAAGTTTAAGGTTCCTAGAATTTGTTTTATAAACAAAATGGATAAAACAGGTGCTAATTTTAATTATGCTGTTAGTACAATTAAGGATAAGTTGGGGGCTGCTGCTGTAAGGATGCAACTTCCAATTGGTGCGGAAGGAGATTTAAAAGGTGTAGTTGATTTAGTTAAAATGAAAGGTATTGTTTTTGAGGATTCTGATAAAGGATCTACTTTTCATTATGTAGATATTCCAGAAGATATGAAAGAGGAAGCAGCACAAGCAAGAGAAGAGCTTTTAGAAGTTGTTTCTGAAGTTGATGATGCTTTAATGGAAAAGTTTTTGGAGGGACAAGAAATTTCTGAAGAAGAAATAAAAGTTGCTGTTAGAAAGGGAACTTTAAGTATGAAGTTTTTCCCAGTTTTTGGCGGTAGTTCTTTTAAGAATAAAGGTGTTCAACCAATGCTTGATGGTGTTATTGATTATTTACCATCTCCATTAGATGTTCCGCCTATTCATGGTACAAATCCAAATGATCCTGATGGTGAAGAGCTTGTAAGACATGCTGATGAGGATGAGCCTTTTTCAGCATTAGCTTTTAAAATTATTACTGATCCATATGTTGGAGTGCTTACATTTTTTAGAATTTATTCTGGTAAAGTGATTGCTGGAAGTGGCGTTTATAATGCGACTCAAGATAAAAAAGAGAGGATGGGACGTATTTTAAGAATGCATGCTAGTGTAAGAGAAGAATTAAAAGAGTTGGGGGCAGGTGAAATTGGAGCAGCTGTTGGATTGAAAGAAACAATAACTGGTGACACTTTATGTGTTCAAGAACATCCTATTTTGCTTGAAACTATTTCGTCTCCTGAACCAGTTATAAAAATTGCTATTGAGCCTAAAACTAAGGCTGATGAAGAGAATATGGGAATAGCATTGATGAAACTTTCTAAGGAAGATCCATCATTGTATGTAAGTACTGATCAAGAGTCTGGACAAACAACAATTGCTGGAATGGGAGAACTTCATCTTGATGTAATTGTTCAGAGGTTAAAGAGAGAGTTTAATGTAGATACTAATGTTGGAAAACCACAAGTTGCTTATAGAGAAACTATAAATAGCAAAGTTGAACATGAATATAAATACGCAAAACAGTCAGGTGGACGTGGACAATATGGTCATGTTTTCCTTAGGATAGAGCCATTAGAAGCTGGAAGTGGTTTTATGTTTACAGATGAGATTAAGGGAGGAGTTATTCCAAAGGAGTATATTCCTGCAATTAAGTCTGGAGTAGAAGAAGCTCTAAAAGGTGGTGTTTTGGCAGGCTATCCAATGATAGATTTAAAAGTAGCGTTGTA
>CAZHFA010000155.1:0-3889 GCA_964531865.1 uncultured Bdellovibrionales bacterium | reverse complement strand
AAAGATGTTAAAGAATTTATCGAAATAAATTCAAAAGATTTTTTAAAAACTCTTATCGGACAATAACAACAAAACATGCCTTACGAAAAATATCATTTTATAAGTAAACCGTCAAAAGAACGCCACATAGAGAAAATGGCTGTTATCACAAAACTTTTGGGGGTAAATATAGCACCAACAAACCATGCCACAGTTTTAGAGCTTGGCTCTGGCACAGGAGATAATTTAATTTCAATGGCAATTTCATATCCAAAGTCTTATTTTGTCGGAGTAGATAAATCAAAATCTCAAACAGAAGAAGGAAATAAAAACATCAATCAACTTGGTTTAAAAAACATCTCTCTTTTAGAACAAGATTTTTCTAATTTTAAAAGTAAGATAAAATCTTTTGATTATATTATTATGCATGGAGTATTTTCTTGGGTTGATGAAAAATCAAGAAGAGCAAGTTTAAAACTTATAAAAAAATATTTAAAAAAAGATGGCGTGGCATATATTAGTTTTAACTCTTTTCCAGGGGCAATTTTTAGAAATTTACTTATAAAAACTCTTCTAGATTCAGATGATAAATCATTAGAAATAAGTAAAAGAATAAAAAAAGTAAAAGATAATTTAGATTCATTAGAAGAAAGTTTTCAAGATAGCCAATCTGCTTATGCAGATGGGATGAAAAATGAAATAAAAGAAATAAAAAAACTTAGTGATTCTTTTTTAATAAATGAAATTTTAAATTATGATTATAAATCTTTTTCACTTGAAGAGTTTTGTGATTATATTGAAAAATTTAAATTATATTATTTAAGCGATACAAGTTTTATACATGCTTTTTCTGAAAATTATTGCGATGAATATTTACAAAATGACGCTTTCAAAAAGATTGAAAGTCATCTTGATTATATTATTCCAAAAATGACGCGTGGAGTTTTAGTAACTTCTCAAAAAGTAGAAAGAAAATTAAATTTAGAAATAATAGATGAGTTATACATTTCATCCTCTCTTTGTTATACAGGTGGAATGGATAATTTTGGAGAATTTACATCTCCTTCAGGAAAAAAGTTTGAGTTTGAAAAAAAAGAGGAAGTTGAATTTTTTAAAACTCTTGAAAAAAACTGGTCCAAACCAATCCTACTAAAAAATCTTTCTTCAATATTAAGAAAAAGGAAAATCTTAGATTATTTTTCGAAAGAATTTATTGATTTTTTTACAACTGATTTAAATTTTGCAACATTAGTCTCAAAATATCCATGCGTATCAAACTTTGCAAAAATACAAGTAGCAAAATTAAACTTTGGTACAAACTTTAGAAATGAATATATAATTTTTAATGATTTTCAGAAAAAAATATTTCTTTTATTGGATGGAAAACATTCAAAAGAAGATATTTTAAATGCGCTTATCGAAGAACTAAAAGCTCACAATAATTTTGATAAAAATTTGCGTCAAGAATTAAGTAAAGAAGTAGATAAAACATTAGATTTTTTTAAAGAAACAGCATATCTTATGTAAGATTTACATTGTATGATTCTATTTTAAATTTTTATAAACTCACTTTAGGTAAAAAATATGGCGATTCAAAAACAAGAAATATTTATGACAAAATTTTTAATATCTATTGCGTCTTTAGTAATAGTAATTGCAGGAATGAAACTATCTAGTACAGTTTTAATTCCTGTTACTTTTTCGATTTTTTTAGCCCTTTTTGGATTAGCATTACTAAAAGGATTTCAAAAAATAAAAATACCTAAATTTTTAGCAATTATTATTGTTATGACTTTTATTGTTTTATCATTCATATTCTGTATTGATCTTTTGAAATCTTCCATTATTGAATTTAATGAAACTATTCCTCAATACAAAACAAGACTTGATGAAATCACAAAAACATCAACTTCTTTTTTAAAAAATCACGGCATATCAATTCAAGAAAATAAAATATCTGAAATGTTTACAATTGAAAAAATGATGGATGTTTTTTTAAAGAGCTTAAAGGGAATTATGGGGGCTGTTTCAAATACAATTTTAGTTCTTGTCCTTGTTTTATTTATACTTTTTGAAGCCACATCATTTCAAAGAAAACTAGATGTTGCATTTAAAAATTCTTCTAAGTTTGGACGTTTTTCAAAGACAAGTAATGAAATACAAACATATATTTTTATAAAAAGTATAACTAGTGCAATTACTGGAATTCTTGTTTATTTTTTTGTATTGTTTTTCGATCTTGACTTTCCAGTTCTTTGGGGAATGTCATCATTTTTATTTAATTATATTCCTATTATTGGATCTATTGTTGCTGCAATTCCTGCTATTTTACTTGCAGTTATTCAACTTGGATTTACCGACGCAGGGATTATTGCAATTGGTTATATAGTAATAAACTGGGGAGTAAGTTACTTTATTGAACCATTATTGATGGGAAAAAATTTAGGACTTTCTCCGTTAATGGTTTTACTTTCAGTATTTTTTTGGGGTTGGTTATGGGGATCTGCAGGTATGCTTTTATCTATTCCATTAACAATGGTTATAAAAATTTTATTTGAAAACAGTAAGGATTTTTATTGGGTTGGTGTTTTAATGGGAGATGGATTAGATTTAAAAAGTAAAGAAAAGGAAGAAAAACAATAAACATGACCACAATAAATAAATTAAAATTTTTACATAATGATGATTATATTTTTGCTGTTGAAAAGCCAGTAAATATTCATAGTGTCATAAATAATAATAGTAGTGAATTATCAATTGCTTCTCTTCTTTTAGAAGAGTACCCAACCCTTGTGAGTGTTGCAAAAAAAGAAGATGCAGGCCTTTTAAATCGACTTGATTTTTCAACATCTGGAATTCTTTTTGGAGCTTGGAAAAAAGAGTATTGGGATAAAATACATAAAGAAAATGATAATATAAAAAAAACTTATTTAGCAGTTGTTGAAGGGAAAGCAAATAATACAACTATAGAAACTTTTATTGGTGGAGCTTATCGTGGTTCTAAAAAAGTAAGAGTTTATCCTATTTCAAAAAATCCCAAACGTGCACTTATTGGTGAAACTAAAATTACGCTATTATCATACAATGAAGAAAAAAATATTTCTCTTGTATCTACAACAGTTTTTTCGGCAAAGCGTCATCAAATAAGGGCACACCTTGCATATTTAGGACACCCATTAGTTGGAGATACTTTGTATGGTGCCACGACACATATTGCTGATTTTTTTAAAATAAGTAATTCCATTGAATTTTTATTACACAATGAATCTTTATATTTCTTTAATCCATTATCAAAACAACAAATCAAAATTCTTAATAACTGCTCTTGGAAAAATTTATTTGACTAATATACAGATTTTGATAAAATTAGAGTTTATTGTTTTTTGGGTAGAGTAATATATCTTTGTCACTAAGAAAAACATGGAAAGGTTTTTTATGTCAAGTGTGAAAGATGGAGTTTTAGATGTAGAAAAGTTTTCTTCTTTTGATGAGCTTATAAACATGCTTGAGAAAGAAGTAAAAGAAAGGAGAAAAAAATTTATCGTACAAATTGATGAGCTTAAGCAAGAGGATGCTCAAAGAGTTTTTGATTTTTTGCTCCTTGCTGAGCCAAACTTCGAAGCACTGGCTTATTCTGATAAAAGTGGTCTTAGATTTCTTTCAAAGAAAAATAAGGACATACCATTTTTGGTCGCAATGGCACACTTTATAGGCCAATGGATACCGGATCCTTGCTGACCCCTTTTGTTGAATTCTAAAAACTTTATAAAAACACATTGTATGTTTTTATAAAGTTTCTTTAGAGATTTTTATTCCTTTAATTACGTAGAAAGAAATGGAAAAATCATGATATTTAATTTTGGGTCTTGACTAGTTCTTTTTGGTTTTAAAGAAAATTTTTTGTAAGAAA
>CAZHFA010000154.1:0-3923 GCA_964531865.1 uncultured Bdellovibrionales bacterium | reverse complement strand
CAGGGGATAATAGAATTATCAACTGGACCAAAAGTGAGGCTAGTGGAGAACAATATTTTTTCTATAGAGCTGTTGTTCAAGAGCGTACTTCATATGCAAACTCCAAAGATACTGGTATCGCGATTTTGGCTGTAAATGAATTTTTAGGTTCTCAAGTATTGGCTGCAAATACTCTTATCGAGCACGCACGCTCGCGTTCCGCAGATGAGGAATCTTTTATTCATGAAATCATAAAAGTTTTGTTAAGTGATAAGTATAAAGAGGAGCTTGATCATCTTTATGAAGGTGATAACTCAGAGCTAAGAAAAGTTGAGGTTGCAGTTGCTTTGTTAAATATGGCTAAAATTCCAGCACGAGTTGTTCATGGCGTGGAGTTAAAATCTGAAAGTAGAGATTTAAAGTTAGAGCATTGGTTTGAAGTTTTTGGTAAGAAAACAAATGGCCAATATAGAGTAAATAGTAAAAACTATAAAGTGCCATATAATTTTCTTCCATGGTATAAAGGGAAAAATTCCTTATCTTATGTAACGGGGGGCACTGATACGCATGTGAATCTTTCCATTAGGAAGAATGTGGAAGGTGAGATGGTGAATGTCGTATCTGAAGAAAAAGTTCAAAATCCCATTCTTTATAAATTTTCACTTTTTAATTTACCACTAGATATGCAAAGAGTTTTTCAAATTCTTTTACTTTTTCCATTAGGAGCAATAATTATTGTAATAACAAGAAATATTATTGGCCTTAATAGCCTTGGAACTTTTATTCCTGTTTTGATTGCAATTTCATTTCGTGAAACAAAGCTTTTTAATGGTATTTGTTTGTTTTCCATAATTATATGTTTTGGTTTAGGAATACGATTTTTTTTAGATAGGTTAAAGTTACTTCTTATTCCAAGATTAACAGTAGTGTTAACTAGTGTTATAATTTTTATTCTTGTTACTAGTATGCTTATGCATAATTTAGGGTTTGAAAGAAATGTTTCAGTTGCCCTTTTTCCAATAATAATTTTAACAATGGTGATAGAGAGGCTTTCAATCATTTGGGAAGAGCAGGGGTCTACAACTGCAATAAAGCTTTGTGCAGTTACTATGTTTATATCAGTTATAATTTATGTATTTATTACAAATGAAATTATTTCTCACTTAATGTTTGTTTTTCCTGAACTTTCATTATGTTTTTTAGCGATTGCTTTAAGCTTAGGGCGTTATACTGGGTATAGATTAACTGAGTGTATTCGATTTGGTAGTTTTTTGGATAAAAATTAAGTGAATATTTTTTCAAAAATGAAAATATTAAAGGAACGTGGAGTCCTTGGGATGAATTCAAGAAATGCAGATTTTGTTTTAATGCATAATGAACGTAAATTTTATCCTCTTGTAGATGATAAAGTGCAGACAAAAATGCTTGCAATGAATGCCAAGATACCTGTTCCAGAAATGTATTATGTTGTAAAAAGCCCAAGAGAAATAAAGACAGATTTTTTTAATGCTATTCGACCTTACAAGGAATTTGTCGTAAAACCTGCTCATGGTCAATGTGGAGAGGGAATTATTATTGTTACAGATGTAGTAAATGAGCATTATAAGCTTATTGATGGGACGCGAATGGATAGGGATGATTTATCTTATGCAGTCTCTTCTATAATGAGTGGTGTTTTTAGTTTAGGTGGACAACAAGACCAAGCATTAGTTGAATATCGTATAAATTTTGATCCTGTTTTTGATGCAATTACTTTTAGAGGAGTGCCTGATATTAGAGTTATTACTTATTATGGTGTTCCAACGATGGCGATGCTTAGATTGCCAACTAGTTATTCAAATGGAAAAGCAAATTTACATCAAGATGGTATTGGAGTTGGAATAAATATTTGTACGGGAAAATCCACAAAGGCGGTTTTTAGAAACCAGATAATTACGATTCATCCAGATACATTCGTCGACATTCAAGGAATTCAAATTCCATATTGGGATAAGATTTTAACATTAGCATCTAGTAGCTATGATTTAACTAAGCTTGTGTATCAAGGAGTGGATGTTGTTATTGATAAAGATTTAGGTCCACTTATTTTAGAGCTTAATGCTCGTCCTGGGTTAAATATTCAGATTGCAAATCAAACAGGAATTTTATCTAGGCTTAATCTAATTGATGATAATCTAGATAAAGTAAAGACATTAGAAGATAGAATATCTTTTTCTAAAGAACATTTTAAATAAAAATATAATTCAAGGAGTGTTTTTTTATGTTTCATAATGATGAGGAGATAATCTTAGCGTCTAGTTCCCCAAGAAGAGTAGAATTTTTAAAATTACTAGGAATAGAATTCAAAGTTATTCCATCCACGATTGATGAAGAAAAATATAGAGGTTTTTCTCCAAGAGAAATGGTAAGCACATTGTCATTAGAAAAATCATTAAACGTAGCATCAAAATTTAATAATGCTTGGGTAATTGGAGCAGATACCGATGTGGTAATAAATAATCAATCATTAGGAAAACCGAAAGATAAAGTAGAAGAGAAGGAAATGTTAGAAACATTATCAGGTCGTACACATCAAGTTATTTCTTCTTTTTCGTTGGTAAATCTTTCTTTAAATATTAAAGATTCTTGTATTACATCTACAGATGTTACGTTTGAAACATTATCTAATAATTTAATAGATGCTTATATAAAAACAGGTGAAGGGGATGATAAAGCGGGAGCTTACGCATTACAAGGAATAAGTACGGCATTTATTCGCTCCATTAGTGGTTCATATTCTAGTGTAATTGGATTAGATCTTTCCTCTTTGGTAGCAATGCTTTTAAAATATAATGTAATTAGTTGTAAATAAGTTACGTTAAGTATAAGGGGTTTTTCTGAATTTATTTTTTAAAAAATATGGGAAGAGGATAGATAGTTTTGCTTAAAACCTTTTTAATCTATCCTCTTTTGGAATTTTAAATAACAATACAAATATTGTATTTGTATTGTTTTTTTAATTTCACTCACTTCCTGTCATGTTTCTTAACGCAAGGTTGAGTTGTGACTGTCGCATTTGCTCGGCACTTTCGTCCTCGGCACTTTCGTTAGGTAATCCTATCTCATATAATACATTAATAGATAGATTTGTTCTTGCTAAGGTACTTTTCGCTTTTTCATAACATTTTTTACATTGTTTTAAAAATTCATCTTTTTTCTTTGGACTTTTATTCCAAAAATCATTATTAGCAAAAATTAAATTTTTTGGAATTCCATCCTCAAATTCTGTAAGGTAAATATAGGGTACACTTCCTATTTGTAGCGTAACATTACCTTCACGGTCGATGATAATTTTAGATGCATTTATGCCTTTCTCAACCATTGCATCTAAAATCTCTGCAAAAATGTTAAGCGTAAGGGATTGGATTGAACAGTAGGCAATCCAAGACTTTGTATCAGTTCTCATTTTTAAAACTCCTAAAACAACCTTTTTAAAAACAAGTTTACCAACGTTTGATAAACTTTATCCTCTTCCCATATTAAAGTTCCAGTATATGCCTAAAAATTTTTGTATCAAAGTCTTTTTATTATTTAACACTATTTTTAATGTCTCGAAATTTCTTTTTTGTGCGTTGACTTTAAATTTTTTTTAGGTATATTACTTTGAGGATTTTTCTTAAATCTTTTCTCTTGTGCACTTGTAGCTCAGTAGGATAGAGCATCTGACTTCTAATCAGAGGGTCGCAGGTTCGACTCCTGCCAAGTGTACCACTTTTTAGGTGGCGCTTGCGGCGATAAATCAAACAAAATTACCAAGCGTGCTCCTAGCTGTACTAGAGTACAGCGTTGTCGCCCCCTTAATAATTTTCTTTGATTTCTCATCCACAATCGCCACCTAAAAAGTTAGACCCCCAAAACGCTTGTGGCGATAAATCAAACAAAATTACCAAGCGTGCTCCTAGCTG
>CAZHFA010000153.1:0-3959 GCA_964531865.1 uncultured Bdellovibrionales bacterium | reverse complement strand
AATTTATTTTATGGTTAAAGAATAAATCTTAGTTGCCCTGAAAGGGCGAAGTAAAAATTTATGCATACTAGCTGGCCCTGCTCCGAAGGAGCTAAACGACATAGCCCAGGGTTTGAATCAAAATTTTTAATTTATTTTATGGTTAAAGAATAAATCTTAGTTGCCCTGAAAGGGCGAAGTAAAAATTTATGCATACTAGCTGGCCCTGCTCCGAAGGAGCTAAACAACATAGCCCAGGGTTTGCATCTCTGAAAGAGATGCTACCCTGGGTAACGCATATCCTCCCCAAATTTTTCGGGCTGAAAGTCCGAAACAAAAATTTATAAAAAAGTATCTAATCGCAAGTTAGAGAAAATAATAGTCTAAAAACTTTATATAGTAGGTTTATTCACATTATTTTCTTCTGTTGGAATTTCAAAATTTTTATAAAAATGAAAATATACATTTTTCATAAGAAGCCCCAACATTGCAAATGTAAAAATTGTACTTGGATACATCCAAATGATTGCCATATAAAATGGTCCTCTTATCTCTAAAAATGCAGAAACAAAAGCCATCAGAAAAGAACAAAGTGACATAAAAAATAATGAATAAAATTGCCTTTGATGAACATGTTTTACAAAATAATAAAAACAAAATGAAATAGTTGATACAACTAAGAAAAAAATAAAAATACATAGTGCATTTATATGCGGATATATATCAACATTTTTTAAAATATTTACTAGAGCTTCATTAAGACCAATTGTATTTACCGCCCCATCAAAAGTAAATGCATTTAAAAGATCAAAAAAAGATTCTGAAATTTTGCTTTTGTAAAATATGGCATCAACACCAAATTGAAGCAAAAACACACAAAAAAATGAAAAAAACATTATTTTTATAAAAGACCCCGCTCTTGCAAATGCGAATTTTTTATCCCACATATAATACAACGCATGATAAAAAAGAATCACCAAAACAGAAAACATCATAAAAAAAGATGTTCTATATGATATAACTAACCTTAAAAAAATAGTCATAAATAAACACGCTAATATCTGCCTTTGTAAATAAGTCTTATTTAACCTTTCTATCATAAGCAATATTGCTACTATGACAGATGGAAGTAAGAGCGACCACAAACTAACAGCAATAAATTTTGATGAAATCACATAGTATGGACAAAACAATATTGCTAAGGCAGCAAAAAAAGCAGATAAAAATCCAAACTCTATATTTATCCATAAAAGCAAAATGACAAAAACACCAATCAATAATATTAAATTATATTTTGTAAAATCTTTAATTAATAACGATAATGAACCATTTCCGAATAACTGCTTTGATATGGAACCTATAAAAAGCCCTGCTAAAGGGTAATTAAAAAAACGATCTTTATGAAGGCTTAATTCTCGCATGCTGTCTGTATCATTTTGCCCATTTTTTATTTCCAAAAATAAACGCTCATTTGCAATATCTATCTTTGAAAAATCAGACTCTGAAGCTATTTTAAATGAATTCTCAGAAAAAGATTCATAAAATAAAAAAATGAAAATCAATAAAAAACCAATTTTAGTTAATCTTGCCAAAAACTGCATTTTTTTCCTCCAAGTATTTTATATATAATCTTTGAACTTATGAATCTTGTAGCAAAGATGTTTTACATAAATTAAAAAATTCTTTATCTTCTATTTTATTTAATGTTTCCACTACAAAAGCCTCTAACAACATTTTTTTTGCATTATCTTCATTTATTCCTCTTGATTCAAGATAAAAAAGTGCATTTTTATCTAATTCTCCAAAAGTAGCTCCATGATTACACTCAACATCATCTGCAAAAATTTTAAGCCATGGCCTTGCAAAGCTTCTGGAATTTTTTGAAAGTAAAATAGATTTAGAAGATTGAGTTGCTTTTACTTTTTGAGAATCTTTTAAAACTTCAATTTTACCGGTAAAGGAAGATCTAGATTCATCATATAAAACAGATTTAATATCCTGACTTGAAGTCGTTTTTAAAGCCTTATGATTTACACTTACAAAGATATCAATAAATGATTTTAGCTTCGAAAAACTACTTGATGAGACATCAACACCTGCTTCTTCTTCTAATAAATTTATACTACAATCCTCACGTAACACGTTATTAGATAAATTTATATTAACTAACTTTAATTTTGAATTTTTATATAAATTACATGATTTTTTAGACAAAATTTTTATATTATTATTTTCAGTGTATTTATAATAAGAAACTTTTGCATCCTCAAAAATATTTATATATACAAGCGGAAAAAATATATCATCACAAGAATTTTTATCAAAAAAATATTCTACAAAATTTAATAATGTTTCTTGTTTTATATTAAGAAAAAATACACTTGAAAAAATTTTTCGTTTGTCAGTATTATTTAAAAAATTATAAACTATTTTCAAAGAACTATTAAAATTTTTATCTATATCAATAACAAAAATATTTTTTGAAATTAGCAAAGAAACTTTTGAAAAAAAATCTTGATTATCAAAAAAGCTATTTAATATTTCATTTGGAAGATTTTCCATAGTATATTTTCTAATGCTTATTCCATCAAAAACATTGTCGAAAATAACTTCACTGTTATTAACAAGAATATTAAAATATTTTCCAGTATCGCCACTATTTACTACAAAGTTACTATTAGTAAGATTTTTTTTCTCATTATTTTCATCATCACTATCACAATAATAATCTTCATCTAATATTTTACTTAATGGAAAATATTTATATTCTTCATCTTTAGAATTAGGAATAGAAGTATCATCAAAAGAAATTTTATCTTTTAAATCTTTTCTAAAAAAAGTCTGACTATCTTTTAATTTAAAATTATTCATGAATCCAAGCATACCCTTCATTTTCTAACTTTTCTGCCAATGAAAAATCTCCTGAAAATTTTATTTGTCCTTCAATTAGCACATGTATCTTATCAGGTTTTATATAATCTAAGAGCCTTTTATAATGAGTAATAATTAAAAAACTTGCCTTAGGATTCTTTTCTTTATATTTATTTATTGCGTTAGCAACATCAGAAAGAGCATCTATATCAAGGCCTGAATCTATTTCATCTAAAATTGCAAGAGATGGTTTCAATAAACTTAATTGTAATATCTCACACCTTTTTTTCTCACCTCCAGAAAACCCTTCATTTACAGATCTAGACAATAACTTTAAGGGAAAGTTTGTTTCATTTGATTTTTCTTCTACTTCTTTTTTAAATTCCCTAACATTAAATTCTTTTTCCTCTCTATTTTTTTTTACTTCATTCGTACTTGTTCTTAAAAAATAATTTAATGACACTCCTGAAAGTTCTATAGGATTTTGAAAAGATAAAAATAATCCTTTATGTGCCCGCTCCTCTGGTCTTAAACTTAAAAGATTTTCCCCTTTAAAAAGGATTTCCCCTCCATCCACATTATATAATGGATTTCCAGCTAAGACATTTGACAATGTGCTTTTTCCAGAACCATTTAAGCCCATAATTGCATGAACTTCCCCCTCATTGATATCAAGGTTAATCCCCTTTAAAATTTGATTATTCTCGATAGATGCAAAAAGATTTTTTATTTTTAAAATATTTCTCATTTTTATTACCCTATACTTCCTTCTAATGTTATTGATAATAATTGCTTCGCCTCAACAGCAAACTCCATTGGAAGTTCATTAAAAACTTCTTTGCAAAAACCATTTACTATCATAGATATTGCATCTTCTTTTGAAATTCCACGTTGATTACAATAAAAAATTTGTTCTTCTCCTATCTTTGAAGTTGTCGCCTCATGCTCCACAATTGCTGACGAATTGGCAACATCCATATAAGGAAAAGTATGTGCCCCACACTTATCTCCCATGAGCAACGAATCACATTCAGAAAAATTCCTTGCATTTTCTGCAGAAGGTAAAATTTTTACAAGCCCTCTATATGTATTATTGCTATATAATCCTG
>CAZHFA010000152.1:0-4006 GCA_964531865.1 uncultured Bdellovibrionales bacterium | reverse complement strand
TTGGAATTCATCTTTCATAACTTCTTCTTGTGCTTCAAGACTATCTTTAAATTCTTCTGTTAATCCTAAATCGATATACAAAAACTCAAGAGCATTTCTTGAGCTAGGATAATAAGGACTCTGTCCTTTTATATCGTGAGTAGCTAAAGCATGAAGTGGGTTACATCCTACAAAACTAGCCCCTATTTGAGAGGCAATGTCGATAAGTTTATTTAAATCACTAAAATCTCCGATTCCCCAGTTCCAATAAGATCTTAAAGAATAAAGCTGTGCGCTAATTCCCCATAATCTTTTTTCTTCTTCCAAACAAGGTGGAATATAGCATGTCTTTGGAGTAGATATAATTTTACTTGTACATTCAAAATTATTAGTTTTGATATTTAATATATGATATCCAAGGGGAAGTTTTTCTTTTATTTGTAATTTGTATGAAAGATATGTTTTTCTGTTAAATACAAAATTTTGAGAAATCTTTAAATCATCTTTTTTAACTTTTTCAGATAAATTTTTTTTATCTTCCAATATAATTGTCCAAGTAAGATCATTCCAATCTTCAGTGTTTAAACAATTTATTGTAACTTCTAAAAAAGGATCATCCTCCGATAAAACATAAACGTTATCGATATGCTTTCTTACTTGCCTTAATTTAACTCTTTGAATGGCACCTTCAATCTGTTTTGGAGTTTCTGCATTTACTCCCATTGCTTTTAATATTGTTAAAAGTTCTTGCTTGGTTGCAACACGCTTCTTACTCCAAAAATCTACATACTCAGTAGCAATACCATAAAGTTTCGCTAACTCCTGTAGCTTTTCCATAAAAAAATAAGAGGTGACTAAAACCATTTAAAGACTCTCGACAAAAAAATTTCTTTTTTATTATATAGTAGCAAGATATTTTTAAAAGAAAATTAAATATGACTTAAAACATTGTTTTGAACATTGTCGTATGTTCAATTTGATTTTTTTTTAAATGTATAATTATTTTTTTCCCAAAGTTTAATATATTTTAAAAATACATAAACACTTTCTAAAACTGCAACAACAAATCCAGAAAATCCTTCTAAAAATCCACGTTTAAAAAAATAAAATTTTATAAATCGAATAAATGGGTTGATTGCAATATGATGAAACTTTGCACGTTTTCCTTTTTTGAATAATATATCTGCTGAAATACTCGAAAAATTATTTAATGTTCTTAGATGATGAAAAATATCTCCATAAGTAAAGTGTTCTAACTCTTTATTGATTTTTTCAGTTTTTCCATCTCGCACAATTGCATGTTCATGTGGTTCATCTCCTCCCCAAACAGTATGCTCTTTTTTTACTAAACGTAATCTATGTTCAGGATACCAGCCACCTTTTCTCCACCATTTATTCATGTAATGTACAACGCGAAGCAGTTCAAAGCCTGTAACATTTTTTTCATATGTTTTGGGATCATTTATTTTTTTTATGATTTCTTCTTTTAGTTCTTTAGATACCACTTCATCCGCATCAATATTTAATACCCATGTTGAATGGCAATTATCTAATCCAAATTGTTTTTGAAGTCTAAATCCGGGCCAAGTACGTTGGTAAATTTTATCTGTAAATTTTGAACAGATTTCAAGTGTCTTATCCGTTGAAAAACTGTCAACGATAACAATTTCATCACACCACTTTACACTTTCTAAACATCTTTCTATCGCTTTTTCTTCGTTTAAACACACAATAAAAGCAGAAATACTTGATTTTCTTTCTTCCGCCATTACAATCCTTTTTGTAAAATACTAGATATTATTAAAACGAAATGTATTATATTTGACAAAATAATTTTTTTAAAGGCATTTATTTATGAAAAAAAATATTTTAGTTACAGCAGCTCTTCCTTATGCAAATGGAGCTATTCATATAGGTCATATATTAGAATATTCTCAGGCAGATATTTGGACAAGATTTCAAAAAATGATTGGAAATAATTGTATATATTGTTGTGCTGATGATACTCATGGAACTCCAATCATGTTAAAGGCAAAAGAAAAAAATATTACACCAGAAGAATTGATAGCAAATGTTTCTATTGAACATCAAAAAGATTTTAGTGGTTTTTTAATAAAGTTTGATAATTACTATTCTACAAATTCCCCAGAAAATAAGGAGTTTTCTGAGAATATATATAATGTATTAAAAGAAAAAGGTCATATAGTTACACGTGATATAGAGCAAGCGTATGATGAAAAAGAAAAAATGTTTTTACCAGATAGATTTATCAAAGGAGAATGTCCAAAGTGTGGTGCATTAGATCAATATGGTGATTCTTGTGATGTGTGTGGTTCTATCTATTCTCCTCTTGAAATGAAAAATCCTAGAAGTGTTGTAAGTGGAGAACCTCCAATAAAAAAAGCATCAAAACATTATTTTTTTAAATTATCAGATTTTGAAAGTGACTTAAAAGAGCTTTTTGAAAATGGTATCGTCAATGATCAAGCATATCATAAAATGCAAGAATGGTTTAAAGAAGGATTAAAAGATTGGGATATTTCAAGAGATGCACCATATTTTGGATTTAAAATTCCAGGAGAAGATGATAAGTATTTTTATGTATGGCTTGATGCTCCGATTGGTTACATTGCATCTTCAAGAAATTATTGTGATAACCACTCTCTTGATTATAAAGATTTTTGGTTTGGAAAAAATGCAGAAATTCACCACTTTATAGGAAAAGACATTGCATATTTTCATACCCTTTTTTGGCCTGCTATGTTAAAAGGGGCTGGATTTAATACGCCTAAAAAAATTCATATTCATGGTTTTGTTACTGTAAATGGGGCAAAAATGAGTAAGAGTAAAGGAACTTTTGTTAGTGCCAGTACATATTTAAAATACTTATCGCCAGAATATTTACGTTATTATTATGCCTCTAAATTAACAGAGAGAATGGAAGATATTGATATAAACTTTGAAGATTTTGCTTCTAAAGTAAATAGTGATTTAGTCGGAAATTTTGTGAATATAATAAGTAGAAGTGTTGGAATTCTAGGTAAGAATTTTGATAATATGATGTCATCTAATAATGAAGAGGGGGAAAAACTTTTATCAGAGATAAAAGATAAACAAAATGAAATAGCATCTTTTTATGAAGAATTAAAATATGCAAGTGCTGTAAAAGAAATAATACTACTTGCCAATAAAGTGAATAAATTTTATGAAGAATTTAAACCTTGGGTGCTTGTTAAGGAAAATAAAAATTTGGCACAAAGTGTACTTACTACAGGATTAAATTCTGCACGAATTCTTTCTATTTATTTGAAGCCAATTTTACCAGAGTTGGTAAGACATATAGAAATCCTTTTTGGAGGGAAGGAATTATCTTGGAATGACATAAATACAAATATAGAAAATCAAAAATTAAATCAATTTGAAAGATTGATGGAAAGAATTGATATGAAAAATATAGAACAGATGGTTGAAGATACAAAAAAAGAAGTAGCGGAAGTAAGAAAAAATATTTTAATTGATGAAAAAAATAATATTGAGCAAATACTTCCACAAATTTCTTATGATGATTTTTCTAAAGTTGATTTAAGAATTGCAACTGTTTTGAATGTGGAAGAGGTTGAAGGATCTAATAAGCTTTTAAAACTAAAAGTAGATCTTGGAAATGAAACAAAACAAGTTTTTGCAGGAATAAAATCGTCATATAATCCAAATAATTTAGTTGGCAAAAAAATAGTTATTGTCGCAAACCTAGCTCCAAGAAAAATGAAGTTTGGGGTATCAGAAGGAATGATAATTGCTTCTGGTGAAGGAGAAAATATTTCTGTTGTGGTTCCGGATAATAAGGTCGCAAAAAATGGAGATAAGATTTTTTAGGTGGCACTTGTGGCGATAAATCGAATAAAGTACAGAGTTTTTTTCTAGAGTTTTTTTCTAGGAGAGTTTTTTTCTAGGACACCCACATTTTTTTCCTTCTTTAGGACACTTTTAAATATAATATTTCGAATAAAGAAAATAGAAGATAGAAAAT
>CAZHFA010000151.1:0-4016 GCA_964531865.1 uncultured Bdellovibrionales bacterium | reverse complement strand
TCAGATGAAGTTGGAAACGATATATTAGATAAAAACAAATTATTTGAATTTAATATGGATACGTCTAATGTGATAACTGAAAATGAATACATTGAAAAATTTGGAGATTTTCGTCATATATTTACTGGTGTAAATATGGTTGATTTCTATAGGGATTTATGTGAAAAAGAAAATTGTGAAATAGAATTTGTGTTTTCTAATAATCCAGAAACCATTTTAGAATATACTAAAGATATATTAGTGGCAAATGTTCACGACAGGTTTGATACTAAAAAAAGATTAAGTAAAAAAGACGTTAATATTTTGTTATTATCAGAAATAATGACTGAAAGTATAAATGGTAGTGGATTTAATAAAGACTATGGACTTCTTGGATCCAATAGATCAACTGAAGAAAAAGTTAAATTGTTTCCTAGAGATGGAAATAGTTTAGTTAATAACATTCAAAAAAAATTAAATAAATTAGCAGGAAAAAATATAGAGGTAATGATTTTATTATAGATTCAATAAATAAAATCACATGTGAAGACATAAAGCGTTATGTTGAAGAATATTCTTATAAAAATTATACAATGGTAAGTTTAGGGAAAGAAGAAATTAAAGGAGTTATTGATTGATATGGTAGAATTTTTTCATCAAAAATTGTCGTCTGGATTAAATGTTATCATGGAACTTAATACTGATTGTGCATCTTGTGCAACTGGGTATTTTGTAAAAGCTGGATCTAGAAATGAAACTCCTAATATTTATGGAATATCTCATTTTTTAGAACATATGTCTTTTAAAGGGACTAAAAACAGGACTCCAATAGACATAAATTTTGATATGGGAAAATTGGGGGCTAAGGCAAATGCTTTTACCTCAGAAGAATTCACGGTTTATTATGGGGCTGTTTTAGGAGAAAATTTAATTGCATTTTTAGATATCTTAACAGATATGCAAAAGCCTTTATTAGATAAAAAAGAGTTTGATTTAGAAAAACAAGTTATTTTAGAAGAGATAGCTTTATATAAAGATAAACCGCAATTTGATTTTTTTGATATGACATGTCAGGATTTTTTTAAAGGGCATCCGATAGGAAATTCTGTTTTGGGAACTATAGAATCCGTTTCAAAAATAGAAGTTGAAAATATGAGAGCATATCATGATTCTTTATATAGTGCTAATAATGAAGTTTTAACAATTGCAGGTAATTTTAATAAAAATGAAGTGTTAGAATTTTTAGAATCTTTAGATGGAAGATTAAATCCGGCAAGAGAAATTGTTCACCCGAAAAAAGAATTCATTCCTACCAGAAAAGAAAAAGTTTTTAAGAAAAAAAATCTTTTTCAGTCGCATGAATTATATTTAATAAATGGTTTTTCTGTGTATGATGATGATAAATATGCGTTAAATGTTTTGGCTGATGTGGTAGGTGATTCTATTGGTTCAAAATTATATTGGGAGCTTATTTATCCTGGGATTTGTGATTCTGTAGGCGTAGATAGTGATGAAAGATTAGATGGAGGAATTTTTTCTTTTTATGCGTCAACTGCCCCAGAAAATAGAGAAAAAGTAAGAGATGTTTTGCAAAAAAATATACATTCACTTATGGAGTTTTCTAATGAGGATTTGGAACGTGCAAAAACAAAATTGATTTCTAAAATTACTTTTGCAACAGAGACTCCACTTTCAAGATTGACTGCACTTGGAATTTACTATCATTTTTTTAAGAAGCAACATGTGCCACATTTAATAAATGAAAAAATTAAAAAAATAACAAAAGATGATATTGCCCGTGTTGTTTCAAGACTTGATTTGGAAAATATAGGTATATATAGCTTGATTGGTGAATAAAAATTTTTTCTCTATAAAATATTTAGAGAAAAAATTTTTAAAAACTAAAGCGTGTTATTTTTTTTACATATATCCAAGACTTTCTAATTGTTTTACTTCTTTTTTATCAAAATGAATTTGCTTTTTAGATTCTTTTAAATTACTTTCCTTATTTTCAAACTTGACGATATCTTCTTTTAACTTTTTTATTACTAATTGTTTTTTAGCATCGTCTATTAAATTTACTAATTCATCTTTATCATTTTTTAAATCATATAATTCATATTTTTGAGTATCTCTATCTAAAATAAGTTTGTCATTCTTGCTAATTACAGCGATTTTATTAGCATCTTTTATGTGTTTACTAGAAGAAAATGTAACCTCTGAAAAAAGAGGTCTTTTAGGGATATTAGTACTTAATAATGATTTTCCATGTAAATTATTTGTTTGAATTTTTATGTAATCTAATATTGTTGGCAAAATATCAATTTGAGAAACATTTGTTGATACTTTACTTGGTTTGATGCCTTTTGCACTAATTATTAAAGGAACTTTTGTAATTTCTCCATAAAGAGTTTTTGTATGTCCTATCCATCCTCTATCCAATAATTCTTCTCCATGATCTGCTACAAAAATGATCAATGTGTTATCTAAAAGATCTTTTTCCTTTAAATAATTATAAAGTCTCATTAAGGCTCTATCTGTATATGTTATTTCTTCATGATAAAGATTTTTTAAATGTATTTTATCTTCTTCATCAAATGATAATATTCTTAATTTTTTTATATCAAGCCCAGAAGAGATTTTCCCATGATAATTTTTATCAGTATATTCTATAGATTTATGATCTTGATAATTATAATGGGGATCAAAATAATGTGCGAACATTAAAAATGGTTTTTTCTTATCTCTATTTTCTAATTTTTTAATAACTTCATCTGTTACCGTATTTCCTACAATATTTGCATGTGGATTTCTACTATTTACATTTTTTACATTTTTAAAATTTTTTAAAATATTTGATTTTTCATCTAATATCGTATGTGAAATAACGGCAAGTGGTTGATAGTTTTTTAAATAATTTGGAAGTGTTTTTATATCGTTTGGCATTACACCTGTTAGTGTGCCGACACCATGTTCAGAAGGATATAATCCAGAAAGTATTGATGAAATTGTTGGCTTTGTCCAAGAAGATGTCGAAAAAGTATTTTTAAAAACAATTCCATTTTTTGCTAAGGTGTCTATAAAATTAGTTTCTATCTTTACATTATCGTTGTAAATTGGAATGTGTTTTGCTGATAATGTATCAACGACAATAAGTAAAACATTTTTTTCTTTTTCTTTTGTTGAATAAAAAATTAATAATAAAACAAAAACTGTAATAAACAGTATCATTACTTTTCTTTTCATTTTTTTCTTTCCATTTAAAATTGATTATTTTTCTTTCAAAAGAATGATGGTATATTACTTTTGTAAAAAAGAGAAGGTCGTATTTTTCCCTATGGTGAATGTAAAATAGTAAAGGTTAAGAAAAATGAATGCTTTAAGTTGGAGTTATATTACTCCTAAAAATGTTATAGATTTTTTATTAGTTACATTTCTTGTTTATAGAATCTTGTTATTGATAAAGGGCACAAGAGCAGCGGCGATGCTTACTGGGCTATTTATAATATCTGTTTGTTATGTAGTTGCAAGTCAAGTGCAATTAAAGACTCTTTCTTGGGTTTTATATCAATTTTTAAGTTCAATAATAATTATTTTAATTGTAATTTTCCAAGATGATATAAGGAGGGGGCTTACAAAAGTAGGATTGGGATCTATATTTAAACGTCAGAAAGAATTTTCTATGGATAAAACGATTGATGATTTAACTTTGGTGGCTACAAGGTTAGCTAGAGATAAGGTTGGAGCATTGATTGTTATACAACGAAAAGTAGGTCTAGAAGACTTTATTGAAGATGCCGTTCCTTTGGATTCTTTAGTAAATAGAAAACTTATATTAGCAATTTTTGATAAAAATTGTGCGTTGCATGATGGAGCGTTAATTATCGAGGGAGATAGAATAAAAGCTGCAGGATGTGTTTTGCCTCTAAGTTATAACCCAGATCTTGATCCTAATTTAGGAACACGTCATAGAGCATCTCTTGGAATTTCTGAAAAAAGTGATGCAGTTGTAATTGTAGTGTCTGAAGAAACAGGGG
>CAZHFA010000150.1:0-4060 GCA_964531865.1 uncultured Bdellovibrionales bacterium | reverse complement strand
GGAGTTCCAACCCCCATCAAATATCTAATTTTATCTTTAGGAAGTGCACGCGGATGATAGCTTAAAACATCATACATTTTCTCTTTTTCTTCCCCCACACTTAATCCACCAATAGCAAAACCATCAAAAGGGAGTTTTGAAAGTTCATCTATTGCTCTCTGTCTTAAATCCTTAAACATGCCTCCTTGAGTTATTGCAAAAAGAGCCGTTTCTTCCCTCTTTTTAGCTTCTAATGAACGTTTTTCCCACGCTAAAGTTAAATTTAAAGAATCTTCTACTGCCTTATAATCTAAACGACCATCAGGACATTCATCAAAAGCCATTGCAATGTCCACTCCTAAATCTTCTTGGATTTGTATAGATTTTTCTGGAGATAAAAAATGTTTTGAACCATCAATATAAGAACGAAACTCGACTCCTTCTTTAGATATTTTCCTAATCCCCTTCAAACTAAAAACTTGAAATCCTCCACTATCACTTAAAATGGGCCCTTTCCAAGAACAAAATTTATGGATACCACCAAAATTTTTTATTAGTTCAGATGTCGGACGAAGCATCAAGTGGTATGTATTAACAAGTGTTATCTCAGTCCCTATCTCTTTTAGTCTTTCATGGTCTATTCCTTTTACACTAGCCCTTGTTCCAACAGGCATAAAATTAGGTGTACTAAACTCTCCATGTAAAGTTGAAAAACTTCCCAATCTAGCCTCACCATCTTGTAATTTTAATGTATATTTATGAATTTTTTCTGACATAATTTTTTTCTTTTTGATTATTACACACTCTTTAAAAAATCAACATTCCATCTCCATAACTTAAAAATCTAAAATCGTTTTTCAGAGCAAAATTATATGATTTCTCAATCAACCTTTTTTCCATGAAAGCTTGAACAAGTAAAATATGACTTGTAGCAGGTTGATGAAAATTTGTTACAATAGCGTCTATAAATCGAAAATCAAACCCTGGGCTTATAAAAAGAGATGTGCTAAAAAATTCCCCATCATTTTTTTCTTTATTTAATGCCATCGACTCTAATGCTCTTACTACGGTAGTTCCAACCCCAATAACTCTTCCTCCATTTTTTTTTGTATTTAAAATTTTTTGAATAACTTTATTTGAATATATATAAAATTCCTCCCCAGGTAATGCACTTATATTCATATCATCTTCTTCTTTGTCTTCACTTTTCCATAAAGGTAAAAAGCTAGGCGTTCCAACATGAAGTGTTATAAATTCTTTTTCTATACCTTTTTCCTCTATTTTTTTTAAAAGCTCTTTTGTAAAATGAAGACTAGCGGTCGGAGCTGCAATTGACCCTGCAATTTTAGCAAAATTTGTTTGATAATCTACTCTATCCTTCTCATCAGATATTCCCTTTCTAATATATGGAGGAATAGGCATAATACCATTTTCAAAAATTATCTCTTCATCAGCTTCTAAAAATTTAACTACAAATGCTGTATCATTTAAAAATCTTTCAATTTTTAATTTTAATTTTTTATTTACTGTAATAATTGTTCCTATCTTAAATTTTTTAAAAGGTTTTCCAATAGCCTCCCACGAATCATTCCCAATTTTTTTTATTAACAACACCTCTACATTAGCTCCTGTTTCAATATTTCCTAAGAATCTTGCAGGAATTACTTTTGTATTATTAAATACTAATAAATCTTTAGGCGATAAAAAATCTACTATATTAGAAAAAATACTTTGAGTGACTGTGGTGTTTTTTTTATCACAAAGTAATAACTTTGCACTATCGTATGGATAAACAGGACGCTGTGCTATTTTTTCCTGTGGTAATTCATAATTAAATATTTCAGATTTTTTTATATTAGACATTTTTTCTTTATATACTTATATACATTTTAAATTTATTTATTTTTGAATTTCTATTAAAAATTTTTTTAAATCGTTCCAAAATATCTTTTTTATGTTTTTGTCAGCTTGAACATTATTTATAGAAAATGTTGGCATAATTTTCATATCATTAAAAATTGTAATATTTGATAAAATCAAATTAACCTTTAAAATACGCATTAAAAAATTTTTACATTCTTCTCCCAAAGATAAAATATATTTATACTTTTTAATATCGTCTTCGAAATCACAATTACTTTTCACACAAAAGACATCTTCTTCTTTAAGCTTCATTCCTAACGTCAAAATATTCTTCCAAAGAATTTCATCTTTAGAAAAACCTCTATCATCAAAAAATCCAAAAATTAATATTTGAGAAGTCCTATTTCCCCATTGTTCATAAGCCTTATTATCGCATTTTGTCGCAATAAAATTATTTTTTTCTTCAAGAGAATTTTCAAGCAAGGCCCCTTTTAACATTTCAATAGGGATTCCAGAATAAAGGTCTTCCAATGATTTTAAACTATTTAATATATCTTCTGAAGTTATACAATTATTATTTTCCATAGCTATTCTGTAAAATATTGATTCGTTGTCTTTTCTATTTGAATACTTGTATTTTCTCCGTGTCCTGGATATACAATTGTATCATTAGGCAAAGTAAAAAGTTTTTCTTTTATACTACGTAATATTGTTTTTTGATTACCTCCTAACAAATCAGTCCTTCCTATAGTCCCCGCAAAAAGCGTATCACCCGAAAGAAGCATTTTATTATTTTCATTATAAAATGAACATCCACCTAAAGAATGCCCAGGGGTAAATAATGTAATAAACTTTTCATCACCCAATGTTAACTCTAAATTATCCTCTAAAAAGATATCAGGGTTAGGACAATTTTTACAAGACTTATCAACTATATTAAACATTTTCATTATATCTAATACTCCTTCTCTCATATTTTTTTCTAAGGAATGTCCAAAAAGTTTTATATCATTAAACTTTTCTTTTAATGTATAAACACCTCCACAATGATCAAAGTGAGAATGTGTAAGCCAGATAGATTGAAGATTTAAATTTTTTTCTTTGATAACTTCAATTATTTTTTCAGCACTGCCCCCTGGATCTACCACAGAAGCTTCCATAGTTTTATCACACCACAAAACTCTGCAGTGTTGACAAATAGGAGTTACATTTATAGTTTCAATATGTATCATAAAATTTTTCTAAAAAAACAAATATCAATTAAACACCAACTCTTTTTTTAATTCTATACGAATAAAAAAAGTAAATTTACGATAGCCTAGTTTTTATATTTTTGCCATAATACGAGAAAATCTTTTAAAAGTATTATGAAATATGACTTTATCTTTAAAAAATGAGCAAAAGAATACAAAACTCTCTTTAGAAGTTTCACGTGGTAATCCGCTTAATGAAAGTTTTATAAAAAAACAAACATCAATAAAAAAAAATACAAAATTTTTAGATTCACAAAAAAAAATACAAGGAAATGACAACCTTGAATTCATGCAAGAAACAATGAAATCAAAATTTAATAATTTTATAAAAAAAATCATTGAATTTTTAGCAAGTCTTATTTCAAAAGTTTTAAATATTCTTTGTTTTGGTTTAGCTAATCGTCAAAAATCCAAGAAAAAAGAAAAAGAAATAATGAAAGCTCTAAAAAAACTAGATAAATTACAAGATAAATAAAATCAAAAGTGTAAAAAAACTTTTTACACTCTCTTTTACACTCTTCTAAACATTATCAATTTATATTAAGTTCAATTTCTATATCACTATTTAATGCTCTTTTTACAGGACAATGCTTAGCTGTTTCCTTTAAGATAGCAAGCTCTTTTTGACTTAAATCATTTGCAAACTTAACATCTAAAATAAATTTTTTTATTGTATGAGTAGCTTCATCCATTTCCTTTTTTGCTGTAATTGTCATGCCGTCTATCGAAAAATTATGATTTTTTGCGACAAACCCCATCATACTAGCAGTACATGATGCTAAAGCAGATGCTAAAAGATCTGTTGGAGAAATTCCATTTTCATCATTCCCAGCATCTGTTATAAAGGACACATTCGAAGTGTCACTTTTTACATCACAACGTAAATCCCCTAGATATTTAAGTTCTATTTTTGCCATATTTTTACCTACCTTCTTTGATAGGTCAATTATATTATATTGTATTTG
>CAZHFA010000149.1:0-4082 GCA_964531865.1 uncultured Bdellovibrionales bacterium | reverse complement strand
GGATTCTTCAGAATCATCCTCCCAAAGCATTTCATAATTCAATGTGAATGCGCTCTTTGTTTCATTGATACTTCCCAGGAAAGAGGTCCTTGAACCATCCCTATAAGTGATCACACCTGCTTTACCGTGCATCAGGCCAAACACTTGATCAGGAATTACACGAATTTCAAGTTTTCCGCTGCTTAGTAGTTGAAATAACCTAGAAAGGCGTTTATTGCTCTCCGGTGAGGTAAATTTCTCTTCCGGAGAAAATTCACACCATTCCTGTTTCATTTTTTGAGCATAATTAGCGACTTCAATATCTTCAGGCAAAAGCCCGGAATTGCATATTACCCGTACTTTACCTTCAACGTTTTCAATGCTTTCTCCGGCTACTTCAAGGATAGAAGAGCAGAAATACCCAGCTATTCTGTCGTATGAAACTACATCCTTCAATTTTTCATTCAAGAATTGTTTATCAAGTTTATGCCTTCTTGAAGAATAGCGGTTCATAACCATTTCTCCTTAAATACTGTCATTTACAACTAATGAATGCAATAAATCTGCCATTGTAGCACTTTGTTCCCAATGTGGAGTCATATTGTCAATATCCTTGGTATCCATCATAAATCTAAGCAGTTGCTTGATCATGTCACGCTTATCCCAATAATTTGGCAGTTCGTTTTTTATATAACCGAGTGCTTTTGATGGATTCCCGTCTTCTTTGACACCTGTGTAAATTCCCATAAATACTGTTCGAAGTAGGGAGTTCTGAAAATCTGGCACTTCATTGATCGTTCTTCCGGCCATTTCAACTGGGGTCTTAAGCCTTGCAGTATTGGCCTTTATACTAGACATCATTTGGCCAAATCCGCCAATGTTAAACCCCCTGGCATATTCCTGATAGGTACTCAACTGATAGTTGCCGTGTTTTTCACTCTCAAGGCCCTTAATGTAAAACTTCTCAGCATTCGTAAGGTCTTTCCACAGATAGCTTTCGAAGTCCAAAGGAATAACACAGTCATAAGCTATTTTTTTAGCTGCCTCAATAATTTTAACAATGCTGCTCTGTGCTGGATTGTTTATAGCCAAATCTAATTCATAATCAAGATTAAGGTCTTCAATAGTTTTATATGATGTTAAAACCTTAAGTGAAGCTGCATAAGCAGCAAGTACAAAGTCAGGATCAGAAAAATTAGGTTCTTCCTTATTTTCAAGCTCCAACATGCTTGAAATCTGATTTCGCACCTCAGTTCGAATATCTGAATTGATTTCATCAAGGAAGGCCATGTCTTCTCCGGTCTGCTTACGTAGAACTAGAAGAACTGTCCCTCTAACGTAATTGCCTTCTTTAAGTCCTGATGCATCTGTTTCCGTAGCGATATTCCATGCAGCTGTAACCCTTAACCCAGATTTCCACATGATCAAAGCTAGTTGAGCCCATACTGCAGGATCGCTATGGGTAAACATAACTATCTGTATACCATCATCAGGCATATGATTTGTTAGATTTGTATAGATCTCAATCATTGTCTGGGAAAAGTGTTCATCACCGCGGACAGCAAGGATTCGTTTTGAGTCGGTATACCATTCTGGAAATGTTTCCTGCAATAACTTCTTATCCCAAGCTAAAAAGAACTCCGAAAGTTCGTGATAATTTATTGCGTCTGCATATGGTGGATCTGTAATCCAGAAATCACATTGATCTCCAATGTCTCTGGCATCCAATAGCTTTATAGAAGTAATTTTATTCACTTTGGTATCGATTAAATCATAATTCCAGACATTATCCATTGCTAAGAGGCTTCTACTTACATAATTCATCATTGCATTTAAAGCCTGGTTATAAAATGTTTGTTTTCCATTATCTTCACGAGACGGATCCCATCCACATAGTTTTGAATTCCAATTTACACATTTATTAATACCTAATAGCCCGGAAGCTTTTTTTATTTGGGATGGTTCTTCAATAGAGGCCATTAATAATTTGCTAATAGTCAAAATTTGCCTTGCATTAAAAAGATGATGCCAGTGTGTCCACCCACGATTTCGCATTACTTCAATTGTTTTATCTCCAGGTTCAATTGCCACACTTGGAACAAGACCTTTTTCCTGCCAACTTACGATATTATCCGCAACAATTTGTTTTACCTTTGCTTCATTTGTCAAGTCGCGCTCATTTGGCGATCTATAATAACGCGTAGTCTTTACTTTCCAATTGCGAAGAACCTCTGTGTGCTCATATTTTATTGCATACAAAATCTCGTTATAGACATCATCTTCCTTAAAATCAAAATCTGATTTTTCCCATTGGCGCAATCCATAAACCGAGTTGCCGTTCGCATCTGTTCTGTCTCCGCGGAGGATCGAAATGGGGGTAATTTTCCCACAATTAGGGCAAACTAATCCTTTGCTTGTCACAGTCCCCTTCTCCGCAATTTTAAGCTCATTGGCTGATGCGTCCATTTTTACATCGATTTCGTACCCATTACCATTTTTTTTAAGAATGGCCACGGTATTTGTCCCCTTACCAATAACCCATGACGGCGCAAGCGGGACCTTAACCCCGCATTCAGGGCAACGCGCTTCTATGCAATATAAATAGCTGACAGCACGGTCGCCTTTTTCGTTGTGTTCAACACCAAGCTCTGTGATTTCTTTGTCAACTGAATCAAATACATTTTTTTGGAATTCTTTGATCTCATTAAGTTCTTTATCGCTTGCGCCAAGAATATTAATATTTGCCCATGTAAGCGAAGTTGCAATTGGGTTTAAGTCACTGCCATAAGCCATGGCTCCCATTCGTGCAGCTTCAAAGGGAATGCTTCCTCCTCCAGAAAAACAGTCGCCGATTCTGATCAGTCGACCGTACCTCTTCATGGAAAGCTGTTCAATTAGTTCATTCAAAGATTTAGCACGTGTTCCAAGGTGATGATTGATAGCGTTCCAACTGTCTTCACGAAGGTTCGCAAGCTGTTCGGGACGGACACAATACTTTAGCTTGTCATCATAGCCAAGGGTTTTAAATAAGCGTACTTCAACATCGTCTTTATCTTCTCCGTTGCGAATCTTAACTTTTACTCCATCTACTTCAAACCATTCATTCAAATATTGTCTGAAGTGTTTGTTGCCCTGTGCAATCATATAAAGTTCCTTGGCAGACAACGATTTTTGTTTTCGGTCCAAAAGGCCGTCGTTATCCATAGACATAATTTTAAGAAAAATATCCATGTCTGCCTTAGGGTTATTACTGCAGGGCATAAGGCAACCTAAAATAGCAGCTCTTACTAAAATGAGTGGTTTGCGCCCCCACCACTTACCTAACCCTGTAAGAGTCTGACCAGAACCAGCTTTTCTTTCTTTATAGCTCTCTTTGCTAACTTTACTTACGGGAAACTGCTTTTCTATAAAAGACATCTGACTGTCCAAAGTTATTCTCCTTCCATCAAATCAGCAAACAATGATGTTTGATTTGACTCATCCACCGGATTTTCGCACAGTGCATAGCGTAAAGCCATACGCCAGCCCCTTTTATCATTGATCTTTCCGGTGCTTGCATTAGTCATGGTGTAGAGCCACCATCGTTCCTCGGGTTGAAGTCCTTTCCAGTTGCGAATTGCAGTTGGGATACCTGCAGGGTCGTTGTTCTCAACGCCCCAAAGCAATACCATCAATTCCTTACCAAACAACTTTTCAACAGGTGTTTCTCCTACTAAAAATCTGCCGGTCGGCTTTTTTTCGGCTTTCAACCTTGCGTTGAACTCAGCTCCGACATCATTGGACAGCTTCGCCCACTTGTATCTAGAAATCCTGAGTTTCAAGATATCCTTGCTTGTAATTTTTTGCTCATCGTTATCCCAATGAAATCTCTCATAAATCTCAACTTCTGCTGTTGCTTCTTTCGGGATGACAACATAAAAGTGGTTTCCGCTTTCTGTAGGATCGAAGCCAAAACCAAAATATTTTTTGCTCATTGCATGATTTCCCCATTTTTGGCAAGATCGTTCATATCAAATTTATTCATATCAAGCCATTGAGTAAACAATTCTCCTGTTATAAAAATCAGCTCTTTATACCCGAAGTTAACTATAACATCAGTATCC
>CAZHFA010000148.1:0-4092 GCA_964531865.1 uncultured Bdellovibrionales bacterium | reverse complement strand
TTACTGTGCTTTTATTTGTATTTTTGGGAATGCGAAGTATTAGTTTTATTGATGCAAAAATATTAAGAAGTCATCATGATGAAACTATAATGACTTATTGGTCAGATGTTTTATTTCAAGATTTTCTAAAAAATTTTAATCTAAACATGCTAGGTCAAGCACATGGCCCTGTATCGGATTTTCCTTCTATTTGGTACTGTTTAGAAGGTTTTTTCTTGTGGATTTTTGGTTATAATATTTATGCTTCAAAAATTTTAAGTTTATTAACTGATTTTTTTATATTTATTGGAATTTGGTATTACACAAAATATATTCTAAAAAAAAATAAAGTTGCATGGATTAGTATGCTTGTGTATGCAACTTTTTCTCCTGCAATTTTTTATAGTGTTGCTATGTTGAATAATCTTCAGGCATCTTTATTTTTTCTTGTAACTCTTATTGTATTGATTATAAATTTAGAAAATAAAAATTATAAAAAAGAATTATTCATTGGATTATTAGCTGGTTTTTCATTTTATTTTTATTTATCTTCTGTTGCATTACTAGTAAGTATAGGAATTTTTTATTTTTATAGATTATTGTTTTTTAAAAATATTAAAGAGTTTTGGTGTAGATTTTATTATTTTTTTATAGGTTTTTTCTTTTCGATTACTCCTTTTTTAATGTACTCAATTTTCCAGTATAATTTTATAGGGGGAAGGCTTGGTGGCGTAAGTGTACTTAACCAATATCAAGAACATTTTTTTGTTTTTTTTAAAGAACAATTTTTAAGGGTGCTAATTCCATTTTACAAGGGATTCTTTAATGGTTCAGGAATGCACTATGTTAATATTGGGTTTTTTAATAATATTTTTTTGGTAATTTTTTTCCTTATTGGCTTTTTAGTATCTCTTTTTAAAATAAAAGAGCCAAAATATTTTATTTTAGTTATCTTTTTTGTTGTTAACTTTATTTTAGGTGGAATGATGACTAATGATCCTCCTGCATCACAAAGATTTTTACCGATTATTTGGTTAAGTGCAATATTCATCTCTATTTCATTTGATTTTTTAAACAAATCTTTAAGAAAAATATTTTTTAAGGATTTGAGATATGGAGATGAGAAAAATATTTTTTCGAATATTTTCTGTGCTTTTTTTGTTATTATAATTTTATATGCCAATTTAAAAACATTTAATCAAGCTTTAGATTGGTCGAAAAATAATCAAGATCCATCACTGTCTTTTCTTAAAGTATATCAAAATGAAGCTTTAAAAGTTATTTCTAAAGTTCCTCCTCATGTACCATTTTTGCTTTCAGTTTATGGTGGTATGAGGAATTTCCAAATGTTTGATATTGAATCAAGTGAAGCAAAAGAAATATTAAAAACTAAAAGGCCTCATTATCTTTTATTGTATTTTGTAGAAAATGGTAAAGTTTTTGTAGATCCTAAAAAATATAAAAGAATAAAACTTCCAATGATAAATAATAATCCTAATGATATAACATATTCTCTTTATAAGACTCTTTAACAAAAGAGTAATAAAAGAGGACATGCCTTTTTTTTTAATGATACTTTCTTACTATAGGTTTTTCAAATTTTACACAAAATTTCTTACACTTTTTACAGTACATACAAATAAATTGAAAAAAATTGACAAATAGAACCTGCTAAAACAAATAAATGAAAAATAGAGTGCATATATTTTATTTTTTTCCCTACACCATAAAAAATAGCTCCAACTGTATAACAAATTCCGCCTGAAACAAGCAACCATATTCCTGCAAGGGGCATTACCTTACAAAGATAAGGTAAAGTAAAAACTATCATCCATCCTAAAATAATATAACTAGCTACGGAAATAACTTTGTATTTTTTTAAATCAATTGCATTAAATACTATGCCAATAATTGAAGCTCCCCAAATTATGCCAAACATCGTCCAGCCTAAAGCATTAGAAAGTGCTACTAACATATAAGGTGTATAACTTCCAGCAATAAGTAAATAAATACTACAATGATCAATAATTCGTAAAATTCTTTTTGCCTCATTTACTTTTAACGCATGGTAGATCGTTGACATCGAGTATAAAATAAATAACGTAAGACCATAAACACAGCTACTTGTAATTGCTACAGGACTGTTTTTCACTGTGCTTATTGAAATACAAAGTATCAGTGCCAATATTGATAATAAAATTCCTATTCCATGAGTTATAGAACTCATAAGCTCTTCGCCAAGAGAATATCTTGGAATTTCAATGTTAGTTTTATTATTAGTATTCATAAAAAGATATTTTTAATATAGACAAAATTATAATAGAGATTTTTTTTATATTTTAAAGAGGCTTTTTAATAAAAGATTTATTTTTACTTTTTTTATTATAGTGAAACATATATCATCGTTTCTTGGAAAAACAAGAATTATTTAATATCAATATGGGATTAATAGATAAATATAAAACAAAAAAAGACTTTGTACTTCATTCTTCTTACACTCCTTGTGGAGATCAACCAGAAGCGATAAAGGGATTAAATAAAAGTTTAGATATTGGTAATGTTTATCAAACACTTCTTGGAATTACAGGTTCTGGAAAAACTTTTACTATTGCAAATGTAATTGCAAAACAAAATAGGCCGGCTCTTGTAATCGCTCCAAATAAAACTTTGGCAGGGCAACTCTATAATGAGTTTAAAGAATTTTTCCCAGAAAATAGAGTCCATTATTTTGTAAGTTATTATGATTACTATCAACCAGAAGCTTATATTGCCTCCACAGATACTTTTATAGAAAAAGATGCTGCAATAAATGATGAAATAGACAGATTAAGGCATAAAGCTACAAAAGCACTTATAGAATCTAGAGATTGCATCGTTGTTGCAAGTGTAAGTTGTATATATGGGACAGGAGCACCAAAAGATTATGAAAATATGATGTTTCTTTTGGAAAAAGGGAAAACATTAGATAGAGATTCTTTCTTAGAGTCATTGGTAAAAATGCAATATACAAGAAATGATTACGAATTTAAAAGAGGATCATTTCGAGTCCGTGGGGAACAAATAGATGTCTTTCCTCCAGATGAAGAATCAAATGCAGTTAGAGTCATATTTTGGGGAGATGAAATAGAAAAAATTTTATTGATAGATTCTATAAATGGAAAAGAAATACAAGAATTAAATTATTATACACTGTATCCAACAAGTTATTTTGTAACGCCACAAAATGTTATAGATAACGCAATTAAAGAAATTGAAAAAGATTTAATAAAACAATTAGATTTTTTGCATAAAGAAAAAAAAGAATTGGAAGCTCAAAGATTAGAACAAAGAACTTATTATGATTTAGAAATGTTAAAAGAAATAGGTTTTTGTTCTGGCATCGAAAATTATAGTAGATATATGGATGGAAGAAAGGAAGGAGAACCCCCATCAACATTGATTTCTTTTTTTCCAGATGACTTCTTGGTAATTATCGATGAAAGTCATGTGACAGTACCACAAATAGGAGCAATGTATAGAGGAGATAGGGCAAGGAAGACTAATCTTGTAAATTACGGATTTAGATTACCATCAGCTCTTGATAATAGACCTCTAACAATAGATGAGTTTTGGAATAAAGTGTCACAAGTAATTTTTGTATCTGCAACTCCGGGAAATAAAGAATTAGAACTTAGCCAAGAAGCTATTTTTCAACAAATAAATAGGCCAACAGGACTTTTAGATCCAGAAATTTTTGTACGTCCTGTTCAGAATCAAGTTGATGATTTAATAAATGAAATTCAAGAAACAATAAAAAAAGATGAAAGAGTTCTTGCTTTAACTCTTACAAAAAAAATGGCAGAAAATTTATCAACATATTTACAAGAAATGGGAATTAGATCTAAATATCTTCATTCAGATATTGATACGTTAGAAAGAATAGAAATTTTAAAAGCATTAAGAGAAGGAGAGTTTGATGTCTTAATTGGAATAAATCTTTTAAGAGAAGGATTAGATTTAGTTGAGGTAAGTTTAGTGGCTATTTTAGATGCAGATAAAGAAGGCTTTTTACGATCTGAGAGATCTTTAATTCAAATGATGGGGCGTGCCGCTAGGAATATTCATGGAAGAGTA
>CAZHFA010000147.1:0-4134 GCA_964531865.1 uncultured Bdellovibrionales bacterium | reverse complement strand
TGGTATTTCATATCTTTTTAGCCTATTTTACCAAAAAGAACTAGTCAAGACCCTTTCTTTTTTACATTGCGGACATTTCATATTTCATTACTTTTTCAAAAATAAAAGCTTCACTAAAAATTTTTTAGTGAAGCTTTTATTTTCTTCTATCTTATAAAATAGGATTAAGACTAGATAGCCATCTCTTTTATGCTATTTAGACGTGAATTTTCGCAATCTCCTTGAGAAATGATTGCACGTTGAAGAGTGATGGCATCAAGATCTAATGCTTCACAAATAAAAGAAAATGTAAGAGGTGTATCTGTTTCTTCTCCAGATATCCACAATCTAGCAGTTTCTTTTAAATCACCATCACCACTTACAAAGTCTGTAATTGCCCTTTGTAAAACTGCTACAAGCAATTTCTTCTCAGGAAGATATTGGTTTTGTGATGGAATTTCAGTATTTGACCAGCCTTTCATATAAATTTCCTTTTTAAATTTTAATTAAAAAAAACATCTAGTTATTCTGTGAGTGAAAAACACTCTATTTTTATGTTGTACAACATAAAAATCTTTATAACGACACCTTATATGTATTTAATGGAAAATCCTCATTTGATACACTCCATTCCCATATTTTCACAGAAAAATATGCAAAAAAATCGCAAGAAATAAATCTTGGGAAAAAAATGAAATGTATACTGAACCTAATGATAAAAAAGAATTCTTATCAAAACATTAAATAGCGAATCCACACGAGCTTTCTATATTTATAATGAAATACATAGCTATAAAAAAACAAGCTAGTCTGAATTCGCAACTTTTAAAAAATACTAAAAACAAAAATGATTCAAAACCAATGTTTTTAGTTATAATCAAAAAAAAAGCAAAGTGCAAGAAAAAAATTAAAATCATGAAAAATATTTTTAAATATTAAAACATTTTTTTATTATTCTTGACTTTTTAAAAAAAGTGATAAATAAAATTATTTATTTATAAGCAAAATTAGATTCTTTATATCAAATTGAATATCTTTTTTTAATGTTTTTATAGATTTTTTTGTTAAATTTCTTTCATCTCTTGTTAATGCAATGTCTGACTTTATTTTTTCAAAATTTTTTCTCATTTGATTACTAGTTTCTCTAATTGATAAAATACGTCCAGCAAAAACTTCATATGCATTTTGTGCTTGAATACTTACTACACCACCAATTTTATCCAACTCTTCCTTTAGTGCAATTAGCGAAGGTATGTCATCTTTTAAATTTTCTAATATAGGAAGGCCAAAAAGAACTCCTTTATTATATACTGCTAATTCAGTCCCTTTTTTATAGTTTGGCTTTAATGATAAAAAGATTCCAAATTCATCTGCTAATAATGTATGTCGTCTTAAAATTCGTATTTTTTTTGCTTCTAAGTTTTCAATATCGATTTTGTAATTTAAAAAATTTTTATTTTCTAATATTAAAGTTTTTGCTTTTTGTTCTAAATTTTCAATGGACTTTAGAATGTTTTTATTATTTAAAAGTCCGTAGGTTTTAAATGAATTTTTTATCACCTTTAAATTATTTTTAACATCATCTAATTTATTTTGAATTATAAGATTTTCAATTCCAAATATTTGATACTGAACTTTTGCAGGTAATACAAGACTTGCAGGTTTGTTAAAAAAATATTTATTTAATATTTTTGTTGTAAAAGATGGATCTAATCTAGATATACTTATCTCTGTGGCTCTATCATATTGCTCGTTATTTAAGGCCGTTTTTAATAATTCAAAACTAATAGATGCTTTATAGTAGTTTGATAATAAATCAACTAAAATTAAATAAATAAAAGTTAGTAATATACCGAGTCCTGCGAAGAGATACCCTTTCTTTCCAATCAAACTATTATTTATAGTTTTATAGCAATCCATTTAAATATAATATAAAATAAACCTTTGAATAAACGCCAAAATTTTAACAGAATAAAATTTTAAAAACAATAGATAATATATATCACAAACTTTTGGAGGGACATGAAAATTTTAGGTGACAATATAAGAAAGGACTTCCCAATTTTTAATAAATTTACAAAAAGACTTTCATTTTTAGATTCTGCTGCAAGTACTCAAAAGCCAGCTTATGTTATAAAAAAATTATCAGATTTTTATTTAGAAGAATACTCAAATATTCAAAGAGGAGCGTATGATTTAAGCGCAAATGCAACAAAAAGTTATGAAGATGCTAGAAAGAAAATTGCAAAATTTATTAATGTTAAAAATGAGAAATCCATTATATTTACCAGAGGAACTACGGAGGGAATAAATTTGCTTGCGTATACTTTAGAAGATTATGTAAAAAATGATGATGTGATTCTTCTTTCTATTGCTGAGCATCATAGTAATTTAGTGCCTTGGCAAAATCTTGCAAGAAAATCAAACGTAAAATTAGAGTTTGTTGAATTAGATAAAAATTATAATCTTGATATTGATGATTATCAGAAGAAAATGGAGAAGTACCAACCTAAAATAGTATCTTTAACGATGCTGTCAAATGTGCTTGGTTCTGTTTCTCCTGTTAAAAAAATTATAGAAATTGCAAAACGATATAATTCAATAACTGTACTTGATGCAGCTCAATATGTTTCTCATTTAAAAATAGATATAGAAGATTTGAACCCAGATTTTTTATGTTTTAGCGGACATAAAATATATGGCCCGACAGGAATTGGAGTTCTTTATGGAAATTATAAGTATTTAAATCAGATGAACCCTTTTCAGTTTGGAGGGGAAATGATAGAACATGTTGAAAAAATGCATGCAACATATGCAGAATCTCCGCAAAAGTTTGAGGCTGGAACCCCTGCAATTGCAGAGGCTATAGCGTTAGGAAGTGCTATAGATTTTGTTGAAGATATCGGAATTGAAAATATATATGAACATGAGAAAAATATTTTTCTTTATGCTTTTAATAGTCTTTCCAAAGTTGATGGAATTAAAATTTATTCGGATGGTAATATAGAAAATAAGGCCTCTGTACTTTCGTTTAATATAGAGGGGATACATCCACATGATTTTGCAAGCATAGCAGATTCTTTTGGTGTACAAATCCGTTCTGGTTTTCACTGTGCAATGCCACTTTTACAATCTTTAAAAATTGATTCCACATGTAGAATTAGTTTAGGAATGTATAGTGATAAAGAAGATATTGATGCCTTAGTTGACGCGATAAAGCGTGCAAAAAAAATATTTGGAAAATAAAATTTTTAGTATTAAATATTTTCGTAATATAAGTATTGGTTGTTTACACTTGCAGTCAGTTAAGTATTTGTAATAGTATAAACGTTAGTTTTATAATAAGAATTATAAGTAAAGAGTAAGAAAAATTATGTCTGATTATACAAGAAAAACAGTTATTCCAAACGATGAAGATATGCAGTGTTGGACAGGATTATCTTCTTTAGCAAATAAAGATTCAGAAGAAATTGATGTTAAGTCTCTTAGACCAAGTGCTTTTTTAGAATATATTGGACAAGAAAGAGTAAAAGAAGCAGTTAAAATTGCTTGTGGAGCTACATTAAAAAGAGGAGATGTGTTGGAACATGTCTTATTTCATGGTCCTCCAGGACTTGGAAAAACCTCTATGGCAAGGTTAATTGCTGGAGAATTGGGAGTTGGTTTTAAGGCGACTTCTGGGCCTGTTATAGAAAAGCCTGGAGATTTAGCCGCAATTTTAACGACTTTAAATGCAAGGGATGTATTGTTTATTGATGAGATTCATAGAATGCCAAGAGTTGTTGAGGAAGTGTTATATCCTGCAATGGAGGATTTTGAAATTGATATCATGATTGGTAATGGCCCTGCTGCAAAGTCTATAAAAATTGATTTGAAGCCTTTTACTTTAATAGGCGCTACAACAAGAACAGGGCTTTTAACATCTCCATTAAGAGATCGGTTCGGTTTAGTTTTAAGGTTGGATTTTTATAAAGTTGAAGAGTTAAAAAAAATCATTTTAAGATCTGCTTCAATTTTAAATCTTTCAATTGATGATTTGGGGGCTTTGGAGATTGCTAAGCGTTCTAGAGGAACCCCTAGAATCGCAAACAAGTTGCTAAAAAGAGTTAGGGATTATGCGGAAATGAAAGATTGTAAAGTAATAAACGATACAAT
>CAZHFA010000146.1:0-4227 GCA_964531865.1 uncultured Bdellovibrionales bacterium | reverse complement strand
CCAACCACAAAAAATCTATAAAAAGTTATCCGTCCATGACTTCGTTTCAAGTGTCTAACTTTTTCGATGAATGCATTACTTGATGATAATAAAGGATTTTTATTTTCTTTTTGAGATTGTATTTCATTTATCTCTATAGCAGTTTTTCTATAAATCTTTTTATATTCTTTATATTTTACGTGACCATAAAATGTATTACCAAGCCCCAGAATTAAAAATAATAAGCCCCCTGCAAGTAAATATTGTTTTCTTCGTCTTTCTCTTAATTCCATAGTAGTCTTTTTTATTTTTTTTTGATAAAATTACAAAATGTTTTGCAAGCAATTAAATAATAAAGGATATTCAACACTTACTAATTTTGTTTTTTTTATAATTATAGGTTTAGTTTTCTTTGTTGTTTATAATGTACTGCCTTTTTATTATTACTATTTTGAATTAAAAAATCAAATGCTTGCATTGACAAAAGTTGCCAATGTCAATACAGACTTGGAAATAAAAGAAAAGCTTTTTGAACAAATAAAAGATTTAAAAATTCCAGCAGATAAGGATGATATAAAAATTCATAGAGTAGATGGGGAAATTGTAATATCAGTTCATTATCAAGAGATTTTTTATGTAACAATAGGTAAGAAAGATTATGATTTATATGTGTTTGATTTTTCTGCCCACGTTCAAAACGAAATTCTAACGATATAGAGGATAGTTTTATAATGGAGAAGTTTTATGGAAATTAATCAAGAAAATATTGTTTTAATGAAAGAGGATGAAATATCACTTGCCTTAACTAGAATGGCATATCAGATAATAGAAGGAAATTATCCCTTTACTAAAAATGTTGCACTAATAGGAATAAAAAGAGGGGGAGGATTTATTGCACAGAGGTTTCAAAAAATTATTTATGATATTACAAACTGTGAACTAGATTTGGGATTTATTGATATTTCTCTTTATAGGGATGATTTAGTGAATGTAACATCAGATCCTGTACTAAGTGGAACTGAGATTGATTTTAATATTCTAGGAAGAAGAATTGTTTTAATCGATGATATATTTTTTACAGGGAGAACGGTAAGAGCTGCTTTAGATGCTCTTATAGATTTTGGTCGTCCAGAAGTCGTAAAGTTGGCAGTTTTAGTAGATAGACATAAAGGAGAATATCCAATTCATCCAGATTATTATGGAAGAAAAGTTGATTCTCCTAGAGAAAATCTTGTAAAAATGTCTTTTAAAGAAAATGGTGTTGAAGACATAGTTTATGAAATAAAAAAATAAACGTGACAAGCAAATTCCCCCCAATAATTTTAATTACAGGTGCTACTTGTAGTGGTAAAAGTTCTTTAGCCGTAGAAGTAGCAAAAGAATTAAACGCAGAGATTGTAAGCATTGATTCGGTGCAAGTTTATAAAGATTTTAATATTGGCTCTGCAAAAATTACAGAAAAAGAAATGGAGGGAGTACCACATCATTTACTTGATTTATGGCTTCCAAACAATCATTTTGATGTTGCAAAATATTTATCATTAGCAGATAAAGCAATAGAGGATATAAGAAAAAGAGGAAAAAACGTTGTAATTGCTGGAGGAACCACAATGTATGTAACATCCCTTATTCATGGTTTGGCAGAAATCCCAGAAAGTAACATTAGTCTTAGAAAGGAATTAGAACAAAAAAATATTAAAGAGTTGTTTTCTTTATTAGTTTCTCTTGATAAAGAAGCAAGTGAAAAAATAAATGAAAATGATAAAACGAGAATCATTCGTGCTTTGGAAGTTGTATTATCTTCTGGGAAAAGTGTGTTGTCATTTCAAAATGAACATAAGTTTTTAAAAAGAAAATATGATTGCATAGGATATGCAGTTTGTTTAACTAGGGAAGAGTTATACAAAAAGATAAATTTAAGAACAAAAGAAATGATTGATATGGGACTTATAGAAGAAGCCAAAAACCTTTTAAAAAAATATGATAAAAATTTATTGCCATTTTCTAGCATAGGATATAAACAGGTTATAGATTTCCTTGATAAAAAATTATCTAAAGAAGAAATGATAGAAGATATCGCAAAAAAAACGCGTCATCTTGCAAAAAGACAAATGACATATTTAAGAAATGAACCTATAAAAAGGGGATGGAATGTATTTCCCAAAGATGATGATAAAGAAGCAACACTTTTAGAAAGTGATAATTCTACTTTGGTTGGAAAAGGTGTTATTAAAGATTTTTATGTGTATAATTATAATGTTAAAAATTTAATTTCTGATATAAAAGAAAAAATAGAAAAATGTGTTGAGGAAGTAAATTTTTCTTATATAAGAATTTTAAAGGATAAAAATAATGATAAAAAATCCACTAGATTTTGAAAAAGATTTAACATCTCAAGAAGAAGCTTTAGAAAATTTAAGAGAACGATTAAATGCAGGGGATGAAGATGTTAGAGAAGCTTTTGCAGAGCAAGAAAAAAAAGTATCAAAATTAAAAAAAGAAGTATATAAAGATTTATCGGTTTATCAAAGAATACAAATATCAAGGCACCAGAATAGACCTGTAATGACTGATTATATAAATTTAATATTTACTGATTTTGAAGAACTTCATGGTGATAGGCTTTTTAGGGATGATCATGCAATTATTGGTGGTTTGGCAAAACTAAATAATGAATCTGTTGTCATTGTTGGACAACAGCGTGGAAAAGATATGCAAGAAAGAGTTAAAAGAAATTTTGGAATGGCTAATCCTGAAGGATATAGAAAAGCAAAAAGATTATTTTTTATGGCTGAAAAATTTAATTTACCTTTAATAAATTTTATTGATACAGCTGGGGCATATCCAGGTTTGGAGGCTGAAGAAAGAGGCCAAGCAGAAGCAATAGGCGAAAATATAGCTATATTATCGATTTTAAAAACCAAAATTATTTCTGTTGTAATTGGTGAAGGTGGAAGTGGTGGTGCTTTAGCTCTTGGAGTGGCAGATAAAGTTTTAATGCTTCAAAATTCATGTTATTCTGTGATTTCTCCCGAGGGGTGTGCTTCAATATTATGGGGAAAAGATGATAAAGAAATTTCAATGGATAAAATAAAACAAGCAGCAGAAATGTTAAAACTTACATCTCAAGATTTAAAAAATTTAAATATAATAGATAAGATAGTACAGGAACCAGAAGGGGGAGCTCATAGAAATTATAAAGAAGCTGGGGAGTTTTTAAAAATAGCTTTAACTGATACATTATCCTCATTAAGTGCATTTTCTATAGATCAATTACTTGATATGAGATATGAAAAATTTAGAGGTATTGGAGACTTTGCAGTTTAATTGTAAAAATGCTACAATGCGTTTACTTTTGGATGATCAATAAGTTCAAATTTTTACAAGAACAATAATAATTAAATATTTTAAAAGAGATATATGGCTAAAGATACAATTGAATTAAATGGCGTGGTTAAGGAATGTTTTCCAAATACTACATTTAGAGTAGTGTGTGATAATGGACACGAGTTATTAGCATATCTTGCTGGTAAAATGAGGCGTTTTTATATCAGAGTACTTCCTGGGGATAGAGTTGTCGTTGAGATTTCTCCTTATGATCTAGCCAAGGGAAGAATTATTAAACGCTTAAAAGAAACTCAAAAAGGAGAAGAGCGCGTAGATTTATAAAAATTTTTGTGGGTGTATTTTTTTAATTATTTTTATAGGAGTTATATACATGTCAATTGAGAGAACTTTGTCTATTGTAAAACCAGATGGTGTTGAAAAAAACATCATTGGGAAAATCTTCACTCGGTTTGAGGATAATGGCTTAAAAATTGTAGCAACAAGAATGTTGCGTTTAACAAAAGAACAAGCTGAAGATTTTTATGCTATTCATAAGGGAAAACCTTTTTATGAAGATTTGGTTGAGTACATGACAAGCGGTCCCGTAGTTGCTTCTGTATTGGAAGGAGAAGGAGCAGTATTAAAAAATAGAGCTCTTATGGGAGCTACAGATCCAAAGAAAGCAGAAAAAGGAACTATTAGAGCTGACTTTGCAGAAAGCATTGATAAGAATTGTGTTCATGGATCTGATTCTGTTGAAAATGCGAAAAATGAAGTTACTTTTTTCTTTCCAGAAATGTAATTCCTAAGGAAGGTTTTTCATAAGATCAATTATAAAATTGATATAGAAGGTGTGAAAAATATAAATGTTTTTTACACCTTTTTTTTTAGTTTGTATTTTTTTATATAAAAATGTAATGA
>CAZHFA010000145.1:0-4237 GCA_964531865.1 uncultured Bdellovibrionales bacterium | reverse complement strand
GATTTATTTAAAAACAATTGCTATTGGCTTTGTAGCAACGGTTTGCACATTGGGAATAGGATTAATCTGGGTTATTCCTTGGACATTAAACGTATATGCTTTAATTTATTCTAGGGCAAAATTTGAAAATATAACATGCTGTAATTGTGAAAGTGATAAGATTGATGACTGTACCAATAAATAGTAGTTATTAGTTTTATTATATATAAAATATACCATATGCTCATCTTGGTTTTTTTTAAATTACACGTTAACATAGAAAGCTAAGATGAGTGATTTTTTAAAATTAAATAATAATTTAATAGACAGAATAAAAAAATTAACAGGTGATTCTTTTCTGTTATTACAAAATAGCATTTATCAAAAAGATTCTTTGATATCAAGTATAGTTTCTCTTTTTAATGAAAAAGAAATTATAAAGATGAATGCAAAAGATTTTTCACAAAAAAATCTTGAGGATTTTGATGATAATTTATCTCAATATTCAATTTTCTCTTCAATTAAAATATGCATTATTGAAGATGTAAATTTATTAAAATCTGAAATAGAAAAAAATTTACTTGAGATTTTAAAAAACCTTCCAGAAAACACAATTGTCATTTTAACAGCTTCAAGTATCCTAAAATCAAATATCCTTTATAAATATCACGTAAAAAACAATGTATTAGTCGACAAATTATCTATCCAAGAAAAAGATATTTTACTTTGGATAAAGGAAGAGCTAAATAAAGTAAATTTAAAAAAATATGAAACCAATCTTCCTTCTTTAATCTTAGAATCTGCAAATAAAAATATTGATAAAATAAAAGAGATTATTGATTACTTAGAAATCTATATAAAAGATAACACCATTACAAATAAGGAATTTTTAAGATTATTTCCAATTGAAAATGAAATTAGTGATTTTAAAATATTAGATCCAATTTATTCTGCAAATTTTGTAGAATATGAAAAAATATTAAAAAAGATTTTAACAACAAAAAATCAATTTTTACTTATATCTATTTTTATCTCTAATTTTTCCCAGCTTTTAGAAATTAAATTTTACCAAATACAAAAAATTCCTTCAGAAAAAATAGCAGAGAAAATGAAAATGCAAGATTGGCTTGTGAAAAAAAATTTAAATATTATATCAAGATATTCGTTTTCTCAATTAAAAAATAATTTATCAAAAATTTTACTTGCAGAAGTAAAATTAAAAGATATAAACATTAGTGTTATGTCTGTTTTTGAAAATTTATTTTTTTCATTAGCTCCAGATAAACTTTTAATAAGGAAGTAATACATATGATTTTTAATAAAGACAGTCTACCATCAAAAAAAAACAAGTTTATTGTTATTGATGGTATAAATGGTGCTGGAAAGACGACACTTATAAAACATTTAGAAAAATTTTTTATAAATGAAAACGAAAATGTAATTACAGGAAAAGAACCTGGAGGTACTCAAGTAGGAGATGAGTTAAGAAAAATTGTTTTAGAATCTCCTCAAAAATTAACACCTGAAGCACAATTTTTTATTATGTCTGCAAGTCGTGCAGAATATGTAGATAAAGTTATATTACCAACTATTGCTCAAAAGAAATTTTTTATTTCTGATAGATATTATTATTCTTCTTTAGCTTTTCAATCATATGCAGGTGGCTTAAATTTTGAGTTTGTAAAGACAACTTCTGACACAGCAATCAAAAAATGTTATCCTGATATCGTTTTTATACTAGATCTTGATTTAGAAACAGCCTTTAGAAGGCTTAATATTAGGAATGAAACTTATGCTGAAAAAGATAATTTTGAAAATGAAAAACTTAATTTTCATCAAAAAGTTAAAAATGGTTTTTTAGATTTACCTAAAAAACTTACTGAAAGATTTTATATTGTTGATGCATCAAAAAATGAAGAGCAAATAAAGAATGAAGTTATATCTGTACTAAAAAGTATATATTTTTAAAATGAACAATATTATTGGACACCAAAAACAACGAAATCTATTAAGATCTGCTTTAAAAAATGGCAATCTTGCACATGCATTACTTTTTAATGGGATTTCATCTATTGGAAAAAAATTAGTAGCTTTTGAACTAGCTAAAAGTTTTTATTGCGAAAATAATATAAATCAAAATCATGAAAAAACTTATGGAGGTTGTGACAAATGCCAAAGTTGTAAGCTTTTTAATGAGGGGACTATTCCAGATTTTTATTATATCGATTGTCAAAATAAAGAAGAAATGAAGACGGAAAATATTAGAGAGCTTTTGCATAAGCTAAGCTTAAAAAATTTTTCTTCAAAAAGTAAATTTATAATTTTTAATGATGCACATTTATTAAAAGAACAATGTTCAAATATTTTATTAAAAACATTAGAAGAACCTAAAGAAAATACTTTCTTTATCTTAATAACATCAAATTATTCAAAACTTCCAATGACAATTGTTTCTAGATGTCAACTCTGGAATTTTGATGCTCTTTCACAAAATGAATTAAAAGAAATCATTTCCAAAAAAAATATAATCTTGCAAGATAATTCAATGATTGAACTTCTTGAAGGATCATTAGAAAACATTGATATTCTTTCCGTTAATATAGCCGAGAAAAAATTTTGTGAAGAATCTATAGATTTAATTTTAAAAGGAGATGTTTCAGCCTTAAATACACTTTCAAAAAAAATATCAAAAGATAAAGATAATATAAAATATTATTTAGCACTTCTTAGAAATATTATTAGACAAAAGATGATTAGAGAATCTAATAACGAAATGAAAACAATTTTTGCCGTGACTTTAGAAAATATTATATTTTCTGATTACTTAATATTAGATAGATATTTAAATAAACAAGATGTCCTAAACAATATTTTTATAAATTTACTTCCTCACAGTAAATATGAAAAAATGATTATCTTAGAAAACTATTATTGATATCAATATGTTATAATTATTAGCTATAAAATTTTAACTTATAAGATAAATAACAAAAAGTATTAAAAAAATATTAGATAATATCCGATATTCATTCTGTATATTAAATTTTATATTAAACTAAAATGAGCGTAGAAAAAATAACAATAAAAGAGCTATCTTCACAAGCAGAAATTATCAATATATTTAATTGTCCTGCTGGAAAAATTAGTATCTTTAATGGACCTCAGATAGCCATATCGTCTCTTCAAAGACTTTTAACTGGTACTTACGAAAAAAACGATTTAAAAATATCAATAAATAATTCTATAGAATTTAACCCCTTTGAACATACTCTTATAGGATACAATAACATAATAAAAGATACTACGATGTCCGTAGAAAATTTATTTTTATCATACAAAATCGATAAAAATGATATTGATATCATACTAAATACATATGGTTTATATAATATTAAAAATTTAAAGATTTATGAATTAGATGCTGATAAGAAAAAAAGAATTGAGTTTGCAATCGCATTCCAATCACAAAACAAGGCTCTAATCATTCGTTCCCCTTTTGTGGATATGTCAACACAATGGAAAGAACCTTACGCAAAATTTATTTATACCTATGCAACAAAAAAAAATCTTCCTGTTATAATCACTGATTTAGATTATACACCAGCAACTTGGAATAAATTTCCATCTATAAACAAAATTCAACTTGGAATATCAATAAATAAGACTATTGGTTTTGGAACTGACAATAAAGAACTAAATGAATTACTATCAGACATTAGAAATCATATAGACAAAACAAAAGATGCAACTTCTTCTCCTACAGCCAATAATGAACAAAATAGCTTTCAAAGTGAACAACCAGAAATCCTTGTTAACAACACAGAAAAAGAAAAATTTTTTGATGATTTTAATAAAAATTTAACAAAAAAAGATTTAAAAAACATTCATTTAAAATTATTTTTTTTATGTTTTATACTGATAGGGTTAAGTGGTTTTCTTATATACCATGTGATAAAGTCAAAAAATAATAAATTATCAAAAAAAGAAACAGTAAATATCGCCTCACTGCAAACTCAATCTATTATTGATGCTTTAGAAAAACCATATATATTAAATGAATACCCTGTAGAGATAAAAGATTTAGTAGAAGTACAAATAACTAGTAAAGAAATATTAAATTCAAAAGAAATCTTTCCATTAGTAAAAAATAATCTACTAAAACAACAAAAAAAAGAAAAACAAAATTTATTTATGCTACTTGAAAGTATTAGTGGAAGTGGTAAAACAAGTTTAATTTATAATGTATTGTCAAATGAAG
>CAZHFA010000144.1:3167-4257 GCA_964531865.1 uncultured Bdellovibrionales bacterium | reverse complement strand
AAATCTTGCGAGGATTTGAAGCGGAATATCGTCGTTTATATAAAAACGACAATTAACGGTTTTTTTAAGAAGGATGATTTTACAAAAATTATCCTTCTTTATATTTATTTTATTTTTCCTAATATTTTATCTATGCATTTCTAATGCATCTTTTAATAAAAGTCTGTGGCATTCAATAAAATCTGTAAAATAGCATATAATAGAATCTTTTTTTGCCTCTGCTGCAATAAGTTTACATCCGTTTAGCTTATTTATCATTCTTGAAGGGTCAGAAATAATAAAACTTTGTATTTTTTTATTTAGTGCATATTCATTTGGATTGCTTGTTTCATCGTCTACAAGGAATTGTAAAAAAATTCCAGCATATTTATCTAATTGTAAAAAAAGGTTAGGAGAAATTTTAGATGTAAACAGGATTCTTGATTCTTGGTGCCCTTCTTTTAAAATTTGTGGTGTAAAATTTTCTTGTTGTATTTGTTGTAAATTAAAAATTAGCAACTCTCCACTAGTTGTCCCAATAATAAAATGATCTTCAGAGATTACTGATAAAAAATTAATATCGTGTTTTTTCGAGTCATATGAAAAAATATGTTGATAAGGATTTTTTTCTTCACTATTTGGGTTAGCTTTATAAATATTTATAGTGCCGTTTACCGATGCTGTAATAAAGCCAGCTTGATAGCCTGCAATGCAAATGGGAATACTATCTTTTTGATGTATTCGTATTTCAGAAGAAAGATTTCCTACCGGTGCAATAAATACATCTCCATTTTGTAATGCAAAGACTGTGTCTTTGAATGTTGTGATGTCGTAAATCATGCCATTTTGTTGCTTACTTTTATTTATTTGATCATAGTTTTTTATGGTATTATTAAATTGGTATGTGTTAATTTTCCCATCAAGAGAGCCAATTATAAATGTTGGCTGATCTTTACTATCTCTGTAAATGGCCATTGTTGATATTGCAGAAAGTAGATGCTTTGAGTATAGAAAATCTTTTTGAATTTCTATATCGCAATTAATTTCACTAGTTTGGTTTGCATCAACTTGTGAATGGAGTTCTTGTCGGCAAAGTCCAGCTAAATATTTT
>CAZHFA010000144.1:0-3157 GCA_964531865.1 uncultured Bdellovibrionales bacterium | reverse complement strand
ATCGGAAGTCCTAATAGCAAGATCTTTCTCCTTTTTTGCAGGATTCCATCTTTCATAAAGACATATGGCATTTCCCATTTTGCCAGCTGTAAAAGATATTGTGTTAGGTACATAGGTGGCTGTTTGTATAAATTTTTGCACCAATGTGTCTACAATCTTTTGATTATCTAGTGTTTGTTCAATTTCCAATGCTTCGCAAGTAATAAAAGCCTCATTTTGTTGTAGAGGAATTTTTATGTTTGGATTTTCTTTTGATAAGTAAGCTAACAAAATTGGAAGTTGCTTTGTTGGAATGGTATACACTGGTATAGATCCAGATCTTCGTTTTGAAAACCGTATTGCTGTGCCACTCTCAGTAGTAATGAAAAAGTTTTTTTCTTGGTTTGATAAAATAATTTTTTTTATAGCTTCTAAATAAGTATCTTGTTGTCCCCTCAAGCTGGAACTACTACGTATTCTTTCAGAACAAAGTATCGTTTCTTGTGTGTAGTTTACGGGAAGTAAAAATTTTTCTTTTTCATTTAGGTAATCTTGCAGTAGATGAATGTTTTCTTTATCCATTGCAAAAACAGTTCGTGCTTTAGCTTTTCTGATAAAAAATGTTAATGAAAAAGCTTTTCCACTTATGTTTTCTTGAAATGTATAGCTTTCTTGTAATCCAGATTGTGTAACGATACATTTTAATTTTTCACAAAGCTCATGAATATATTGTACTGGATAGCCATTTCCAAGAATATTCATTTCGACTAAGCCTTTACCGCTAATTGCCATTTCTTTTTCTTTGTCTAGCTGAGATGGACAAAATCCATATCGTGCTGTTAAATATTTATTTAATAAGGGAAGATTTCTTTTTTTTATTGCTCCTATCGTCCTAGAACTATTATGTCTTATGGAAAATGGGATTTTAAAGTTTTCTCCATTTATGGATTCTTCAAAAAAATATTCATCTTGTATTTTTGAAATATTAACAATAATGTCAGTTATTTTTTTTGTGAACTCAGAAAGACTTTGGGCTGTGGCTGTTAATTCAGGAGTAGCTAATAAGGGTTTAGGGGTAAGCGATACTTCATCTTCATGCATTTGTTCAAGCGGAGAGTTCATGGAAGATGCCCTAATTAAACTGTTGGATGTTGAAGATGTAAAAATTGGTCCCATAGCAAGTATTTCTTTTTATCTAATAATTATTAGTTGTCTTTTTATAATAAAAAGCTGTTTGATTACAAACGGGAGATTATAGCAAATGTCATATTATAAGCAAATGTTATAAGGTTAAATACCAAGCGATAACGCCAAGTGGCACATAAAGACTAAACCAACTTAATGATTTTTACTAATCTCTTTGATAACTTGTTATGTAAAGATTCTTTAAGAATTTAAGTAAATAGCTTAGAAAACTCTTTTGAATAGTATTCTTTCCACTTGTCTCTATTTTTGCTTATATTCTTTACGTAATTACTTGATGTCGTTGGTACGTACATCTCACCGTTTAGGGCCTTTAATGCATTGTTTGGTCCCCAATTATAAGCGATTAAGGCATATTTTAAATTTCCATTAAACATACTTTCTAAGTATTTGTAATAACTAAGGCCAAGTCTAATATTGTATTCAACATCGTTTAAGTAATACATGCCTTTCCAGTTTATATTCATAATCTTTGAAATATATTTTCCAGTGCTTGGTAGAAGTTGCATAAGTCCAAGAGCACCATGCTTTGATCTTGCATATGGCTTAAATGTACTCTCAGCTTTTATAATTGCTGTCACAAGTAGTGGGTCTAGTCCTAGCTCATTACTTTCAGTTACAATAACTTCAGCTAAATTTTGGGCAGAACTTTGATTTGTGTTGTGCTTTTTTATTATACGACTTATGTAATCTATCTGGTGTTTTACGATTCGTTGTCTTAATGATAGATTAGATCTTAATGTGGTATTGCTTGCCAAGGCAATATCTGTATTCACTGTAAAAGCAGTTATCAAAACCCATCCTGCTAAATACTTCGATATTTTTTTTGTTATTTTCATAAAATTTTCTTTGTTTAATAAAACAAAGCTCCCTTTTCAAAAAACATTTTATAGCATACTTTGATATAAAAACCAACGACCCAAAAGGGGTAAATAAAACTGTGTTTGTATTTTACTCTTCAAGCAACATGTATTTTGTCTTGTTTATCTTTATTCTTGTTTCTTTATTTTAGAAAATTTTAGAGTTATACTTTCAAAAAGTTTTGTTTTTTTAGGAAAAATATGACGTTAGGTATTGAAAATGTTGATATTTTAGTAATTGGTGGAGGACATGCTGGTATAGAGGCAGCTATGGCTGGGGCTAGGCTTGGACTTTCAACAGTGTTAGTTAGTTTTAAAAAATCTGATTTAGGTAAGATGTCTTGTAATCCAGCGATTGGAGGTTTAGGAAAAGGGCAGATTGTAAAAGAAATTGATGCTCTTGGTGGTGTGATGGCACGTGCTATTGATAAAGCAGGAATACAGTATAGAACATTAAATTTAAGTAAGGGGTCTGCTGTTAGAGCAAGCAGGGCACAAGCTGATAGGGATTTATATCATAAAGAAATAGTTAATCTTGTAGAAAATGAAAAGAACTTAACGTTTATAGAAGATGAAGTTGTGGAACTTCACCTTGAAAATAACGGTGACGCAAAAAGTTATAAAAAAGTTTCAGCTGTTACTTTAAAAAATTATGGTGATATAAAAGTTAAGTGTGTAATTTTAACTACGGGAACTTTTTTAAGGGGAATGCTTCATCGGGGGGCTACTATTTGGCAAGGAGGACGTGTTGGAGATTCTCCGGCAAATAACCTAAGCACTTCCTTAGAAAGAAATGGTATAGAACTTTTTAGATTAAAAACCGGGACACCTGCAAGAATAAAAAAAAGTAGTATCGATTTTTCAAAATTGACAATTCAAAAATAAAATCTATAACTAACAATGGTGGACAATATAGTAATTCATCAATTGATAAAGCTATAGATAATAATCTAAATACTCATTGGGAAACAGGAAACCCTAATAATTCACAGTTTACTAATGAAGTAGTAGTTACATTTAAAGAAATAACAGATTTAAATAGAATAGTATATGCAGCAAGAAAAGATGCTGGTGGTAAAGGATTTGCACAAGAATTTGAAATATATTCTTCTCTT
>CAZHFA010000143.1:0-4269 GCA_964531865.1 uncultured Bdellovibrionales bacterium | reverse complement strand
ATATCTTTTCAAAAAATTTTCACAAATAGGACTTAATTTATTTGGAACTTGCAACCCATTTACACTTCCAAAATAAGAATATAAATCATCTTTTTCTCCAGTAATTCCAATATGCTTAGTTAATGCATCATAAAATGGCGTTAACTCTTCTTCGTTAATTGGAAACCTAGACAATTCCCTTTTTGAATATCTCATAAGTCCTGCTCCCCACGCATTGGCAAGACCTCCTTCAGCATATCCCATTGTTAATTCAAAACCATTTAATTTATCACGAGGAAACAAAGCCGAACTTACATGATCGCAAACATATCTCATTAAAGGGCTCTTTAATTTTACGCATAAATAATCGCCATTTAAATTTTCTATTCCTTTAAAATCATTTCCAATAACAGCGTCAAAAAGATCATATCCATCATCTTTTAAATCATAAATATTTTCTTTGGGCAAAATTGGTGATGGTGGCAAATTCCCCACATCCAATATTAAAGTTTTCATTCCACGTAATTGATATGCAGCTGATACACCAGCAGGCCCCGAGCCAATAATTATTGCATCATACATTTTGGATACCTTTTTAAAATAATAAATCCTTTTATATATTTATAAACAAACATCATTGTAGCCATACTCAACTTAAAAAAAGAACTAAAAAATGTATCCCTAGTATTCATATATTTATCTTTAAAGTTCACATCTAATTCTGCAAAATAAGATAAGGCCAATAACTTATTTTTAAGGCTCATATCAACACTTCTTGATGCTATCTCTATTGCCTCAATATCCAAATTATTATCAAAAATATATTTTAAATTTATTTTTGAATGCGTATTTGAATTATTAAAAAATTTCGGATAACACTCCAAATATCTTTTTAATACTATTTCTGGAATATCACTATTAAAAAGATATTTAAAAAGTCTTTTAGCTTCATAAGATGGATCAACAAAAAATTCTTGCTCTTCTTGTTTCATACTTAACAACCCTTCTTCTAAATTAAGTGGCTTAATATTTAATTCTTTCCAACTTTCTCCACAATCAATAAACTTAGAACTTACGAGCCCCAAATAATTTGTTCTAGTAAAAGATGGATTTTTTTGTAATTTTTCTAAAATTCCTAAAAATAAAAAAATAAAAAAATCTGATATTGGAACAAAAATTCTTTTTTTCTTAAGTGAATGAGAAATCGCTTTAATAAACTCATAAAACCTAATTCTATCACCAGCCAAAAAATAAACTTTACCAATATATTTATTTGTATTACCCGCAACTTCGACACATGCCCTTGCGATATCTAGCACAGAAACAGGTTGAATAAATCTATCCTTACTATAAGGAACGGGAATTATAGGACAATATCGCAATAATAAACTGATTTTACCATACAATCCCTTATTCGTATTAGAACTATATACTAATCCAGGAACAAGAATCGTCCATTGTAAATTAGACTTTTTTAATAATTCTTCCATATTATATTTAAGGAGTCCATATTTTGATTTTGTGACTTGGCTTGAAGAAAAACTTGAAATAAATACGACTCCACATTTCGGGTTCGTTACTGCTATTTGCTCTAGCAAAAGTTTAAATGGGTATATATTAGACTTATAAATATCTTCTTCTGATTGTGTTTGTTTTACTTGTGCATATGAAAGATAGATAACTGAAGAGAAATTAAAAAAATCAATTTGCTTAATCCCTTCGGGATAATCAATTGTAAGATTTTCCCCATCATCTAAAAAATTATTTCCACGTTTTAAAATTTTATAACTAAGCCCTTGTTCTTTTAAACAACTTACGACATGTCCCCCTATAAAACCAGAAGCTCCTGTTACTAATATGTTTGGTTTACTACACATAATGTCTTTATAAAATCTATCCTAAAAAAAAAAACAAATCATAATTTATTATACTACTATAAAAAAGCATAAAGAACTACTTTCTACGATAAATAAAGATGTTCCCATTAATTGGATTTTTATTGACTTGTTTTAAACAATAACTATCAGATTCTGACATCTTCATTGGAAAAATATAGTGCGTAATTCCCAATTGCTTTAGCAAATCAGAGCAAGGATGTATTTTAATAATATATGCATCTGTTTGCAAAAGAATAAATTCTGGGGGTGCTTTTACATCGCTTAACAAATTAACTCCAATATTCGCATATCTATTATAAACATCATTATACTTTGATTCTGGATCTAATATTGCTAAACGATTAAATTCTGGAGCATATTTCACTCCATTAAAGACATGAGCACCATTTGCCCTTGCAAAATTAGGTAAAGTTCCTGAACCATATGCAATCCAATAAGATTTAGGATTTCTTTTTACTATTCTTTGAATAATCTTAGCTAAATCCTTATCCGTAATTGCTCCTATCCCCACCTCTATCGGATTCGTAAAAAAATTTTATAATCAAGGGGGGGCCTTCCAATTAATTAAATATAAAGTTTTGGATTGCTAGGCATAGGTATCTCCTAAAATAATAACTACACAACAATTTTCGAAAAACTTATTCAATGAGGTTCGGATTTGATAATATAGGAGGTGCCTTCCAGTTATTTATTATAGGAGGTGCCTTCCAGTTATTTATTAGGAGGTGCCTTCCAGTTATTTATTTAAAAAAGTACATGCTCAAGGATTTTCACTCATTAACAGAATATAAAAACAACCCATCTTCTGGTTGTTCATATTTTAATTTTAACGAATACGGCAATTGACTTATTTTGATATCACCAACATTATTATTAATAACAAGATATACTGGTTTATCCATACCATTCAAATTTATACGAGTTAAATCGCAAAAATCTATTCTAGAATAAAATGAAATTATTGGAGCCTGCCACCAACCCAGGCCACAAAATATTGCACCTTCTTTATGGCGAATTTCTTTTACCTTATTAGCAAATTTTGTATAATGTTCCTTCCCTACCGATTCGCACTGATATAACTTTATACTGAACACGATTGCAACGGAACAAGCTATAGGTAAAAAAATTATGTTTTTATCAAATTTAAAAAATTTTCCAAAATTAATGATTGTTACCCACACAAGACATATTACTCCAATAAAAATTCTCCTTGCCCAAGCAACCCCTGTTGGAGTAATAAAAATCCACCAGACAAAAAATGAAATCATAAAAAAAGAAAGAAATTCATATATTTCAAATTTCTTTTTCTTTAAAAGAAAATAAATAAAAAAAGAAATGTTAAGCAGCAAAAGCAAGCAAAAACAAACTTTGTTGATAGAAAATAAATTAGAAAATATATCAATGTGAACTAACATTTTATCTATTAAACTAGGGGAATTTGACACATTCGACAAGGCTGAACCATTTGTTTTTCCAGCAATTAATCCAAAATTTACAAAAACTAAATTTACTAGATTTTTCCAAAATAAGATGTAACCCTTTTGTCCTAATTGAAACAATTTAAACACTTCAAATAAAAAAATAGGAGTTAGGAAACCAAATGGAAAAAATAAACTTTTAGATATTTTTATTTTTTTCTCAACAAAAACTTTACTAATAAAAAACAACAAAAATGATGGAACTGCAATTAAAATTACGATTTTTGTTAGATATGCACATCCCCCCAAAAAGCCTGCCCAAAATAAGTATGATATTTTTAAACTTTCATTAAACCTTATTAAGAAAAATAAAGAAACGAGCAATAAAGAAAACGCGGGAATCTCCCCTAGTATTCCAAAAGTGAAAAACCAAAAATTTGGAATTAGCTGCATTACATAAAAAAATATAAGTATCCATGTATTTTGAACATTTAGTCTTTTTGAAATAAAAATCATCATAAAAATCATTAAAATGAAATAAAAAGAATTTACAAGTAACGCAATCTCGCCAGATATTCCAAAAATTTTAAATAAAATAGCTATCGGCAACAAAACTGGGGCCCCAGTAGAAACATCTTCCCAAAAATTAATAATTTGATGATACCTATTTGCATATAATCCATCCTCAACTAAACTAATTGGAATTTGTAAATTAACTGCTCCATCAAAATTTATTAAAGAACAAAATGCTATTCTAATTGCATACAAAAACACTACTGCAACAACGATCCAAAAGCAGTCCTCCTGTAATTTATTGCCTCTATAATCCATAGCAACCCCCTATATTTACCTAAGCCTTCCTTATCACTAGATACAAACAATACACTTTTTTAAAAAACTTTTTTAAATGAAACTTCTCCAAAATTACAAAAATAATATTAATAAGACACAAAGTTTTCCATTAAAAAATAATA
>CAZHFA010000142.1:0-4273 GCA_964531865.1 uncultured Bdellovibrionales bacterium | reverse complement strand
CCTATGTAGAAGAATATAAGGGAGAGCAAATACCTGATGGTAAGAAGTCAGTTACTTTCAAACTTACAATCGGTTCTTTTTCTAGGACCCTTACTTTCGAAGAAATTGAAGGCTTTGCAAATTCTATTGTTAAAAATTTAAAGAAAACTTTAGGTGCTGAAATTAGAGAAAAATAAAAATTAGGTTCAGTAATATAGATTCAAGACATTTTGTATATTTTTAATCCCAAATTAAGAGTTTTTTAACGTTCATCAATGATTATATGCTGTATTTCTTTTTTTATATTTGCAGTTTCTATTTCTGGTATTAAGAATTTAGGTTTAAAATTAAGTTCATAAATTTTATTTATATTATGCCATTTGAATATATAGTTTGCTCCCTCTTTTCCCTTGAACTCTCCCTCTCTTAATAATAATGAAGAATTTTCTAAAAGCTTTATTATATAAGTAAATCCTAATTCATGATAAGTCTTACCATTAAAATTAAAAAAATTCTCGCTAACTAAAGCTAGTTTTGGATTAGATACGATAATTCCTAACTCTTCTTTCAATTCTCGTATAATGGTGCCTTCTGTGTTTTCTAATATTTCTGCACGTCCTCCTGGTAATAGCCAAAAATCGTTGCCGGCTATTTTATGAATCAATAGTGATTCTTCTTTTAAATCTAATATAATCGCTGACATTCTAAAATTAAATTTTCTATCTTTTTCTTCATAACAAATCATTTTTATACCTCCTTAATTCTGTTAAACGAATTCCATCTAATTTACGTTCATTAAAAATATTTAGTGAATATGGCTTTAAAAAATCATCAGATATTCTTATGTATATAAAGCATAGCGATTTCGACCTAAATAGTAGGACGATAAGGAGCCTTTTTGGGGGTAAATTTGTTCATCAAATCCCCCTCTTTTTTCTACAATATCTGATTTTGGGACTTAGTTCATTTTATAGAAATATATTATATGACAATAGATTCAAGTTTTATAGTTTATAAATTTATTTTTTAAGAATTGATATAATAAATATATAAACCTAGAATAAACTTACACTCAAAAATTTTTTTTATACTTAAAGATAACAATGATAAAAATAAATGAGCCAAAAAAAAATAACGAGAATTTAGGAAATAATCATAATGGTATTAAGTATTGTTCTAGTTCTGTGAACATTCATCAAGAAGGGATAGTTAGTTTTATCTCAACTAGATGTTTTAATACATCCTTTAAATAACTAAATCTAAGATTTAACAATGTCTTATAGTAGTAATGTAAAAATATATCATGCTGTAATATCAGATGCTAAACAAATAACAAGTGTTCATATACAGGCTTGGAGGGATACATATCAAGGAATTCTTCCTTCTGATTATTTAAGCAATATATCAAGTGAGAAAAGATTTTTATATTGGAAAAACTTGTTATGCAATGCAAATCATAAAGTTGTTTTTGTGGCTAAAGTTGAAGATAATGTGGTTGGATTTATAGAGGTTGGAATATCAGAACGTAAATTAAATAATGAAAAAAATATTGGAGAAATTTTTTCTATTTATGTTCTTAGTGATTATCAAAAAAATGGTATAGGATTTTCTCTTTACAATAAAGCGAAAGATTGGTGTAAAGCTCGTGATATTTCGCTTATTTTTTTAGAGGTCTTGGAAAGTAATAGTACGGCTCAAGTGTTTTATAAAAAACTTGGAGCTGTTTATTGTAAGAGACAAACGGTAGTAATTGGTGGACGGGAATATGGTTCTTTTATTATGAGCATCGATGTTTAAATGGAAATAAATATTTCAATAAATGACCGTATGTCGAATTTAATAAAAATCGCAAAAATTTAAGTAATATTTTGAAAAAAAAAATTCCTTTAAGTATAAGAAACTTTTTTAACACAACTTAAAACGGATTAAACTCTTCATCCACTTGTGATATTTTTTTATTTTTTTTACTTGAATCATTTTTATTTGAATGGATAGTTAAATGTTTTATAGATTTTCTCCACTTAATTAAATCTTCTTTTGTCTTAAAAAGATCTTTTTTTAATTTTATTATTGCATCTGTTAAAAACGAATATCCGACTCCTCCAAGCCCTGAATAATTACTTTCCAAAATAATTACATCATTTTTAAAAATATCATTTTCCCAATTAATTTTTCTCTTATCTAGAATATGAAACGTTCCTCGCTCACTTCGAATTTGCCTGTAATAAAAATATAATTTTGTTTTTGCAATATTTCTTTTATATAAATGATCTTGAACTGCAAAATTAAAACTTGTTCCAACAAAAAGTAATTTTAATGGTGGAGTTTTATACATTTTGTGGGGAGTTGGTACATAATGTCCTTCTCGAAGAAGTTTATTTGGAAATAATAAATTTGCAATATCTAAAAGATCTTTATCTTCAATTTTTGGAGGAAAAGTTTTTGTTATTGGAAAACATGGAAACGATTTTATTTCTTTTTTATTTTTTAATTCTTTTATCTTTAGTAGTAAATTATTGGTACTAATACATGAACCAACTTCATTTAAATGAGATCCTGTAGGTTCAAAAAAACGAAAATTAAAATTATCTTTTTTGCTAAGTAATTGTTGATAAGAGTCGACAAATGGAATATCTAAATTTTTTAAATGTCTTATCATAATTTCATAACTATTTTCTCTTGAAAATCTTGAATCATCTTTAAATTTTGTTGGTACAAGCTCTGGATAAAGAGCAAGAGCATTAGGATTAGTAAAAATCAATAATTTTATACCCTTCATTTCAAGTAACATTTGAAGTTTTTTTAATTTATATGATTTTTTTAATAATAAATTTTTAGGTGGAGTCTTTTGTCTATTAAAAGAATTTAAATACATCGTTTGCAATAGTTGATTGTCTTTGCCTACAAAAGCTGGAGTTCCATAATTAAAAGTAATTTGATTAAAGATATCAAAACTTATTTGATTATTCGTTTTTACAAGCCATTTCCAAATAGCATTTCCTTTCATAAAATAATTTTCAAAACTTTTTTGAAAAGCATTATTTTTTAAAGTTGAAATTGAAATTTTTTTAGGTGGAGTAGCTTCTCCAACTCCTTGAAGAGTTGTTATCGGTGTAAAATGAAACTTAAATTCTAGTAATGGAATAAACAAAATGAGTACTAAAAGTATAATGCAAAAGATGTCTAAATATTTTCTTTTTGTTTTCATAGGTTAAAATTGAAAATAAATAAATGGTGTAAATTTTGTGGCTGAAATTATAATTAAGCAAAGCATTATAATGCTTACACAATACGAAAACCAAACAAATGAATTTTCATAAAAACTTTTTTTGCTTTTTATCGTTTCAATAATTTTATTATAGTTTGGAATTAAAGGAGCTAATAAAATTATAATAGAAATAATAAAAATAAATATTCCTTCATTATGAATTATCCTATCTTGTAATGGTGGAATTTTAGCGTTCCAATAAGTATTAACGTTAAACATAAAATTTAAATAATTAAATGCTTCATGAATAGAATTACTTTTAAAAAATACCCAACCAATTTGTAAGAAAAATAAAGTTAAGAAGATATTAAAAATTTTTCCTAAAAATTTTTCTCCAATTTTTTTCGATTTTTCTAACCATCCAATTTTATCAATAGTTAAAAATAATCCGTGAAATGCTCCCCAAAAAAGATATGTCCAATTTGCTCCATGCCAAAATCCAGAGACTAAAAATACAATCCATAAATTTACATAACTTCTTATTTCTGACACGCGATTTCCACCAAGAGGAATATATAAATAATCTTTCATAAATCTTGATAAAGAAATATGCCAGCGTCTCCAAAATTCTGTAAAATTTTGTGATATAAAAGGTTTGTCAAAATTTTCTAAAAATTTAAATCCAAAAACTCTACCAAGTCCAATTGCCATATCGGAATAGCCAGAAAAATCAAAATACAATTGAAGTCCATAACAAAAGACTCCAAGCCATGCATAGCCTGTTGTTATAGAATCGGCTCCTAAATTATTTATATTTGTTGAAATGTTTCCAAGGGTGTCTGCTAATAAAATTTTTTTTAAGAGCCCTAAACAAAATCTAGCCGAGCCATATTTGATGTCACTTATTGAAATTGAACGTATTGCTATTTGTTCAGCGATATCTTTATATCGAACAATTGGTCCTGCAATTAATTGCGGAAAAAGAGAAATATATAATAAATAGTCAGTAAATTTTTCTGCTGGTTTTGAAGTATTTCTATAAATATCTATAAGATAACTAATTTTTTGAAATGTAATAAAAGAAAT
>CAZHFA010000141.1:0-4278 GCA_964531865.1 uncultured Bdellovibrionales bacterium | reverse complement strand
CTTCTTCTAATCATCCTTTTTAATTGTTAAAAACATTGCCATATAAAATGGCATTGTGACTTTTTTATCCGATACGCCAATATTTTGAGATGAAAATTTGTAACCAAATGGAATTTCACTGTCTTCGACAATTTTATTTAATGATTTTGTAGAACCATGATTTGCCTTAACTTCTATAGGCACAATTTTACCATCAATCGAAATAAGAAATTCAATTTCCAGCGATGAATCTTTTTTACGAAAATAACACAATTCAAAACCATTTTTACAGAGCATATTAGCAATTAAATTTTCATATATTCCACCTTTTGTTCCACCTAAAAGAGTATCATCTATAATCTGCTTTTTCATATCAAATCCATACATTGAAATAAGCAAGCCTATATCTGAAATATATAATTTATATTGATCTTCTTTTACATAAGCTGACAAAGGATATTGAGGTTTTGTTACGTTATAAGATAAATTTATCAAACTTGCATCCCTAAGCCATTCAATGCTATTTTCAAATTTTCTTGCACTTGATTTTTTCTCCAGTAATGAAAATTGAAATCTTTTATTTTCTTTCGCCAATTGCCTTGTAATAGATAAATAACAATTTTTTACCTTAGGTTTTTCTGACACTGATGCATATTTTGAAATATCATCAAAATAACTATCAATTATTTTTTGCTGTTCTTTATGCACATTTCCAAAGTGTTTATTTTTTATATATTCATTAATTACTGCAGGCATTCCCCCTACAACAATGTACTCTCGAATCTTTTTTAACATTTCTTCATGAATTACATTAGGAATCTTTTCTTGCTTTTCAAAATATAATTTTAAGTTTTTTATTGTTTCTTCTGAATATTTATTTGCCCAAAGGTATTCTTCAAAATCAAGAGAATGCATTTTTATTTGTGTTTCATATCCTACAGGAATTGAAGATGTTTCTTTATAGCTTATTCCAAGCAATGAACCTGAAGCTACAACATCATAACGTCCATCAATAGCAAAAAATTTTAGCGATGCACGTGCTTCTGGGCATTCTTGAATTTCATCAAAAAAAATTAACGTATCATGTTCTATAAACCTTATATCAGGAAAAATTAAAGTCATTAAATTACAAACACTATTTACACTTAAAGAATCCCTAAAAATATCTTTTAATTTTGGTGATTCAACAAAATTTATGTAGATATAGCTTTTGTAATTTTGTTTTCCAAAATATTCTATTATAAAAGTTTTGCCTATTTGCCTTGCTCCCTTAACAAGAAGGCACGAATTTCTTTTATCTTTTTTCCACTCTAATAAATTTTTGTAAATTTTTCTTTCAAGCATAATCCACTATAAACATTTAAAAATTCTTATGTTGCATATTTTAGATGCTTTTTTTTATATAATTATGCATAAAATAATGATATTTAAAAGAAAGAAATGCATATTTTTAGACATATTTTTTAAGAAAAATGCATATTTTTGGATTATTCTTAATTATCAACAGGTTAAATCTGCAAATTTTTAGCTTTTAAGTCCATAGAAAATATTAAAAGGAATATGAAAAAATACGATAATTTTTTACTTTTTTATTACTTTTCATTAAAAAAATCTAGCGAAAAAGGTTTTGGTAAAATTGCCGTTACACCATTTCTAATATAAAAATTTTTATCAATATCATTTTTCCCACTAACAATAACCACATCTATTAAAATTTTATTTGCTTTTAAAATTTTTAACAAATCATCAACCTTCTCATTACCTATAAGATAATCACTTAAAATAAGATCCGCTACATTCTTATCCAACAAATATTTCTTAATTTTTTCCACACTTTCAAAAGACACAACTTCATAGCCTTTAACTCTTAATAATTTTTCAGTACTAAGCAATAAAGCCTTATCATCATCTAATAGAAGTATCTTCTTTACCCCTTCTCCTACCTTATAATCACTATCAAGAAATGAGTTTTCTACTTTTTTTATTTTTAATGTAAATATGCTTCCTTTTCCCTCCTTAGACTCTACATCTAATGCGATATTATTTAATGAAGAAAAAATATTAACCATAAAAAGTCCTATTCCATACCCCTCAAAGCTTTCAACATTTTCTCCACGTTTAAAAGATGTAAAAATATCATTTAAAATATTTTCAGGAATTCCAACGCCAGAATCTTCTATTTTTATAACACATTCATCATCTATAGCTTCACATTCCACTTTAATAAAACCTACATTCGTATATTTAATAGCATTAGATATAATGTTATTTATAATTTTTTTGAATTGCCTTTTATCGGAATTTATAAAGGTATCTTTTGCACTGTTGCTATAAGATAACTTTAAATTTTTTTGAACAGCTCTTAAGTTTGAATCTTTTATTATCTTTAATATTTCATCATCAACCTTAAAAACCTCCTTATATGCCACTAAACCACTATGTTTATATTTTGAAAAATCTAATAAATCCTCTAATAAAACAGAAATAGAATCACAATTATTTAATGCTATTTCAATAAATTCTTTTTTCACTTCTTGAGAAGAATTTATTTCAAGTAATTTTAATATTGTAACAAGATTAGCTAATGGAGATCGTAAATCATGTGACACAAACTCTAAATATTCACTTTTTTCAACAGCCTCCTTTGTCTTTATTTTTAATTCACTAGATGCTTTTTTTAACTTTAAATATGTTTCAAATTGTCTTTCAATTTCTAGAACTATATCTTGTACCGAATTTAATTCTTTTGAAAGTGGAATTTTATTTTCACAAAATCCAACCCACAAATATATGTATAAGTTATTATTCTCTTCATCTTTTATTCTTTTTACAATTGCATTTTTATAACCAAAAAAAGATAGATCTTCCAAAATGTTTTCTACACTATAATAATTAACAATTCCTTCTTGAACTTCTTTTTTATTGATTATTGTGTTCAAAAAATTTTGCTTTATGAAAGAAGATAAATGTTTATTAGAAGATAATGAACTTATAGAAAAGCTAGTGTTTTTTTCCTTATCAAAATAAAAAATTACTAATGCATTTTTATTAAAAAATGTTGATAGCAAATTTAATATATTCTTAAAAAATTCTTCTTTAGAAATCTCTCCATCAATACTTACTCTTTTTAAAAAATTTATCGGATTATTAAAATCTTCATTTTCTATTTTCGAATTTTCTTTCATCAAAGAAAAAATCTTTCTTTCTAAACAAAATAATACTTCACGTATCTCCTTAGCTTGTGCCGTTAAAAAAAGATATTTATTTTTTTTCCTAACTGCGTTTGTAGAAAGCTTTAATAAATCATTTAAAAAATTTTGAATATAAAAAAAATCACTTACAAAAAAAACATAATAAACTATCCATACCATAAAAAATATACAAAACACTAGTTTATCGCGTATATTCAAATTCCCCACGACAAAAGCACGATGCAATATAAGAACTGCTAACGATGGAAGAAAAATCATAAATGAAATTAATCTTTTTTTAGGCGTCATATTTTTTCTCCTTCATCAACACTTCTATAAGTTCATTTATAAAATCTTTTTCAAAAGATTTTTCTATATAAAAATCCATTCCAGAAAAAGACGACATCATTTTTGTTATCCCCTCTTCTCCTATCAATATATTTTTAGTTTTATCTTTGTTTAAATAAAACTCTTTTTCTTGAGAAGACTCTCTTAATACATTTTCATCTATTATTACAGCATCAAAACCTATAACGAGGTTATCATTTTGCTTATCTTCTTTGCTATATTCATTTCCAGAATATAAATCGAAAAAACTTTTAAAAAGTTTCGTAAAAACTTTATCATTATTAAAAGAATTTATTATTTTTTCTCCAAATTCAAAATCATCAGAAATAACAGCAATTTTATATTTATTTTTTAAAATTAAAGAAGGAATCTTCCATTTTACCAATATTAAATTATCACTAGATGATAATTGCTCTATAGAAAAATTTCTAAAATCTAAATACTCTTTATTTATCAATTTATATTTAATCATATTCCAAAAATTGTTAGCTATGTCACAAAAGATTTCTCCTTTTTTCCATAAATTTTCTAAATTTTTATAGCTATAAAACAATGCATTCTCTTGTCTTTCAAATAAACATTCATTGATATTTTTATTCTCAAGCTCATCTATCAATGATTTAAATACATTAAAAATAAAACAAATAATAGATAATAAAAATTTTGCAGAACAAGAAGCAATAAATGAAAAAGCAAAATTAAAACAAGAAATTGCAGATGGAATTAAAGAAGTCAAAGGAAGCTCTGCTACAGCAGAACA
>CAZHFA010000140.1:0-4290 GCA_964531865.1 uncultured Bdellovibrionales bacterium | reverse complement strand
CTCAAAATGATATTATTCTCAATATGATACTAAACTTTATTTTAACAAAAATTTTCTTTCTAAATGTTTCATCGTCCGTTTCATAATTTTTTGAAAAACAGGCCCAGCCAAAGCTCCACCATAAATACTATCAGAATGAGCTTCATCAACACTTACGATGAGCAAAGGCATGATTTTAATATTTAATGGCAAAGTGTCAACAAAACCAACAAAAGAAGCTATATACTTTCCCTCTTCATATCCTCTTCCATTGTCTTTTGCTTTCTGTGCAGTACCAGTTTTTCCACCGACAATATATTCATCAATTTTTGCTCTTTTACCTGTACCATAAGGTAATGAAACTACATCGATCAAAACATTTTTCATAAAATTTGCTGTTTTTTCAGAAATTATACGCTCTTTTTTTATTGGATTAGATTGCAATAATCTAAGTTCAACTAGATAACCATCATTTACATAAGAAGCTAATGCTCTTAAAATTTGTAAAGATGTTACAGCAACTCCTTGTCCAAAAGAATGAGTTGCAACATCAACTTTTGCCCAATTTTTATAATTTCTAAGAATGCCTGCTGTTTCCCCTGGAAAATCCAAACTAACTACACGACCAACTCCATATGAAACTAAAGCTTTATAAAGTTTTTCTTTTCCAAGTCTATCAGCAATTTTTGTCATTCCGATATTAGAAGATTTTATTACAACATCTCTTAATGACAACACACCTGCAGGATGAGAATCTTTTATAATCCTTCCACCGTAATAATATTTTCCCATCTCACAATCAAACATATCAGACTCATGAACTAATCCAAGCTCATATGCTATTGAAGCCACTATAGGTTTAAAAATTGATCCAGGTTCAAAAACAGTTTCAATAACTAAATTTTTTAATTCTTTTTGAGATACAGAACTATCTTCGTTAAAGTTTACTCCTGGGCTTTGACTCATCGCCAAGATATCACCCGTATAAGCATCAATCATCGTAGCTATTATAGCCTTTGCTTTCAAGTCTTCTCTAGCATACTCGACCTCTTCATCAACAATTAATTGAATATCAGCATCAATTGTTAGATTTATATCTTCTCCTCTGGGAACTTCAAAAAGTTTGGTAGTTGCCATTTTTATTGATTTTCCCAAAGCATCTTTTTCGATAATCTCTTTTTTCATTGTTCCACGAAGCTTTTTATCAAATACTGCCTCAAGCCCTGAAAGGCCTATATTATCCACTCCAACTTTACCAATAAGCGTACTTGCAGCACTGGAATATGGATAAATTCTTTTGAATTCCTTTTCTGTCTGAATAGCAGGATCTGCAAGCTTTAATATTTTATCCGCGATATCACGCGATGTTTTTCTTTTTATCCAAACAAAAGGAGCTTTTGTATTAAATTTCTCTAAAATTTCCTCTTTGTTCATCGATAAAATTTTTGATAAGACATTTGCAACTTCTTCTTTATTTTTTATTTTTTGTGGATGCACAAAAACCGACGGAGCTTCGATGGAAGATGCCATAATGTTACCATCTCTATCATAAATATTGCCCCTTTCTGATGATGTCATTATTTTTTTTATGTGTTGTCCTATTCCTCTATCTTTTAAATCATACGCACCATAAATCTGAAGATAATAAAGTCTCCAAACTAATACTGACATCCAAAGCAACATAAAAAATATAAGCCAATAGCGACGAGATCTTCTTATATTTTCGAACACTCCATCTTGATAATGCACATCATTATCTCTTATTTCCTTATGAAATGTCTTATCCGACTTATGCTCCATGTTACCAATATACTAATACTCTAAAGTAAAAATTTTTGATTTTGATTCTTGAGAAAAACCTAAGCGTTTCTGTGAAAGATTCATTAAATTGTCATATCGTCCAATAACAGACAACTGCATTTCCAAGTCTTTCTTTATTGTACTATATTCTGCAGTCTTATTTTGTGCCGTTGCTATATTATAACCCAAAGAAACTTTTTCAGATCTAATCCATACATGAAAGATTAAAACTGACATCAGAAAAAAGCTGGCAAGAATTGTAAGTTTATTACTTACTGTTTTTACGTTCTTTACATAAACAGATTGATAATCAAGACAAACAGCCATTTTTATTTTTCTCCCTCAAAATCCAACAACTAATTAAACTCAAAAACTCTCATCAAAGAACTTCGAGAAGCAAAATTCTTTGCTATCTCTTCTTTAGAAGGAACAAGTGCTTTTTTTGTTAAGAGCACTCCATTTCCTTTATTAGCAATACCAATAAGTTTTAACTCCTGAAAATCTTGTTCCCCTTTTTGCCATTTCCTCATCGTTGAAGTTACAATTTTATCTTCTAACGAGTGAAAACTTATTACGACTAGCCTTCCAAAAGGTTTTATAACGTTTGGAATAAATGCTAATAACTTACTTATTTCTTCAAACTCATCATTTACAGCTATTCTTATTGCTTGAAATGAAACAGATTCTGGATGTAACTTTTTATTTTTTAAAACTTTGTACGTTGTCGATCTAATAACGGTTGCAAGTTGTTTAGCAGAGTTAATCGGTCTATCCTTAATTATAGCATTTGCAACGGCTCTTGCTTCCTTCCCGACTCCCCCTTTTTTTAATATAATAAAAAGTTCCTTATAATTCGTTTCATTTACGACAGAATAAGCTGTAAGTTTTCCACTTTGATTCATCCTCATATCAAGGGAATTTTCATCGTTAAATGAAAAGCCTCTTTCCTCTTTTAACTGATCAGTTGAAAGGCCTAAATCAACTAACACTCCATCAAATTTTTCATCTTTAAAAAGCGAAGATATGTTGGAAAATTCCGTATTATAAAAACAAACCCGACTTTCTTCACTTTTCAAAAACTCTTTTGCCCTTTCAATTGCAAATGAATCTCTATCTATTGCAAACACTTTATTCTCTTTATTTGAATCTAATATTGCTTTTGTATGTCCCGCTCCACCTAATGTACAATCTAAAAAAACACCTCCATCTGACGCCTTTAAAAATTTTATAGCCTCTTCTTTCATTACAGAAATATGTGATGTTTTCTCCAATTTCACTAAATATCAACCTCTGCAAACAAATTAGGATTTTCCAAAAGTGCTTGTTCCGCTTCTGTAAATACATAATCCCATACCCTACTATCCCAAATACGAAATCCATGTATTGATGAAGTAAATGTTACATCTTTTGTGATTCCTGCATAATTTCTAAGATATTCAGGAATTAAAATCCTTCCACTTTTATCAATTTGACATTCAAAAGCTCTACTCAAATAAAAGTTTTCTAATCGCTGTAAAGTAGAATCAAATCTGCTCTTAGCTCTTAATTTTTTTTCAAACTCCAACCATGAAGAACGGGAGAATCCCTCTAAACATCTTGATCCTTCACTAATATAGTTTGTAACAACAACACTTGATTCACTAGCATCAAGCAAAGTTCGTCTGTAATCAGCAGGAAGATTAACTCTAAATTTTGAATCTATAGTATGGGTAAAATTTCCATGAAAAGATAAATCTCCCTTAAATTGTTCTTGAGTAACATCTTTTTCTAAACTTTCATTTATTAAATTTTCATCATTTAATGATTTATTTATCATTTTTACATACAAAAATTTCCAAACAATTTTAGGGGGTTATATCTCTTTTTAGCTATAAAAACATATTACCCCACTTTTTCCCACAATCTCCCACTAGCAACTACTGCACGATACAAGGTTTTTGAATATCGGTCAAGTAAAAAAGTAAATAAAAAACACAAATCAATGCAAAATTGTGCATTGAACTTTTACTTTATGGAGGTGCTCACCTTTAACATCGTGGAGATTACTACTAACTTATGAAAAAATTTATATTCTCGTTGATTATGTTGTGGACTTTCAGCCCACAAAAAGAGGAGATGGACTTTACATACCCAGGGTAGCATCTCTTGCAGAGATGCAAACCCTGGGCTAAGTCGTTCGGCTCCTTCGGAGCGGGAGCATTTAGCATACAAAAATTTTAACTTTGCTCTTTCAGAGCAACTAAAAATAAGTTTATCTATATGATGTAACAATGAACTTTTAAAAAAAAGGACTCAATTTTTACGCAAAGTTTTTTCACTGTAAGAGATGCTACCCCGGGTAATGCATTCCTCCCCCACATTTTTCGGGCTGAAAGTCCGAAACAATAATCAAAAAAATATAACGCTCCCAAAATAATTTTACTCTATTTTACTTTATGGAGGTGTCTAACTTTTTAAATCTTGGATTCACTAATACATGTTAGCGGTATTTGGATTTTCATTTTGATGGAC
>CAZHFA010000139.1:0-4323 GCA_964531865.1 uncultured Bdellovibrionales bacterium | reverse complement strand
AAAGGATTTAAGGCTAGAAATAGGGGAGAAAATACTGAAGAAGATAATAAGAAAACAGAAATAACGCAACCTAAAGCATCAAAAATGGTTGTTAAAATTGATGAGGCAATTACTGTTGGGGAACTTGCAAAGCAGATGAGTGTTAAATCTGGAGAAGTTATAGCAAAGCTAATAGGTTTAGGAGTTATGGCTACTATAAATCAAATAATTGATTTAGAAACGGCTACATTCATTGCAGAAGAGTTTGGTTTTCAAATGGAATCTGTTGCTTTTGATGAAGAATCTATTTTAACAAGTGTAGAATCAGATCCTAAGAATTTTAAAATGCGTCCCCCTGTTGTTACAGTGATGGGGCATGTAGATCATGGAAAGACATCTTTATTAGATAGAATAAGGCATAGTTCAGTTGTCGATAAAGAGCAAGGAGGAATTACCCAGCATATTGGTGCATATACTGTACAGCTTGCAAATGGAAAAACAATAACTTTTATTGATACTCCTGGGCACGCTGCTTTTACTCAGATGAGAGCAAGAGGGGCACAAATTACAGATATTGTTGTCTTAGTTGTTGCTGCTGATGATGGAGTAATGCCACAAACTATAGAGGCTATAAACCATGCAAAATCTGCAGGAGTTACAATTATAGTTGCGGTAAATAAAATGGATAAACCAACAGCAAACCCAGATAGAATAAAACAGCAATTGGCAGACCATGGGCTTCAGCCAGAAGAATGGGGCGGAAATACAATGTTTTTCCCGATATCAGCTTTAACAGGTGATGGCGTTGAGTCTTTATTGGAGGGAATTTCATTGCAATCTGAAATGCTAGAGTTGAAAGCAGATCCAACTATTAGAGCCAAGGGGGTTATTATAGAGGCAAAACAAGCCTTAGGAAGAGGGACAGTGGCAACTGTGTTAATTCAAGAGGGAACATTGCGTAAGCAAGATATTTTTATATGTGGTGCGGAATTTGGGCGTATTCGTTCAATGGTAGACTATCAAGGAAATGTGATGAACGAGGCTTCTCCAGCGACACCAGTAGAAGTTACAGGTTTTAGTGGTGTTCCAGAAGCAGGAGATGAGTTAGTTGTGGTGGAAAATGAAAGTACTGCTAGACAGGTTGCGACAAATAGACTCGGTAAAAAAAGAATGCGAGAAGAACTTAATGATAGACCGATAACATTAGAGGAGTTTAGTAAAAAAGCTAGCGAAGAAACAGTAGTTGAATTAAATGTTATTTTAAAAGCTGATGTCCATGGTTCTATTGAGGCTGTAAAGTTGTCGTTAGAAAAATTGTCTACTTTTAAAGTAAAAGTGAATGTTATTCATGCGGCAGTTGGCGGTGTTAATGAGAGCGATGTACAACTTGCAATGGCTGGAAATGCAATAATTGTTGGCTTTAATGTAAGAGGTGAAGCTAGAGCTTTAAGTAATGCAGAATCTAATAATGTTGAAATAAGATTTTATAGAATTATTTATGAATTAATAGATGATGTAAAACGTGCTATGGTTGGTCTTTTAGAGCCAGATAAAAAAGAGGAAGTCTTAGGTTCTGTTGATGTACGTGAAACATTCCAAGTTCCGAAGGTCGGTACAATAGCAGGTTGTTTTGTTAAATCAGGAGTCGTAAAAAGGGCAACTCAAGTTAGAGTTTTAAGAGATCATGTGGTAATTCACGAAGGGAAAATAGGAAGCCTTAGAAGACAAAAAGATGATGTTAAGGAAGTACAGTCTGGTTATGAGTGTGGTATTGGAATTGAAAATTTTAATGATATTAAAATTGGTGATGAGTTTGAAATTTATCAAATAATAGATATTGCGCCATCATTAGAATAAGGGGAGATATGGCTGATAAAAAAAAGATATATCAATTTCAAGAAAAGATTCAAGTGATACTTGCATCTAATATGAGGAATGTAAATGATCCTAGACTTGCTTTTGCTACAATTACTGCAGTTAAAGTAAGTAATGATTTAAAATATGCAAAAGTTTTTTGGAGTTCTTCTAAAGAAAAAATTGAAGAGGTGAAAAAGGGATTTGAATCAGCTAAGGGATTTTTAAGGCATATATTGTCAGAGGCATTGCCTTGTAGAGCTGTTCCAGAAATAAGATTCTTTTTTGATGAATCTGCTGATAATTTTTACAAGATGAGTGAGTTGTTAGAAAAAGCTAGGTTAAAAGATAGTCAAAGTAATAATTAGAAAATAACCAAAGGAATAAGTATGGAAGATTTACATGCTATAATTGATGCCGTAAATGATTCTAGTTGTGTTGTGGTTGTTGGTCATGTAAAGCCAGACCCTGATGCTATAGGGGCAGTTTGTGCTTTTTCATTGGCATTAGAAAGTTTAGGAAAAAAAGTTTTTCGTATTTTTCAAGATGAGATTCCTGATGATTTGGTTTTTATACCTAGTGTAGAAAAAATAAAAAATAAATTTCCTAATGATGAAAATATAGATCTAATAGTAATTTGTGATTGTTCAGAGAAAAAAAGAATTGGAGATATTATTTTAGATGATACGTTAAAAAAAATAAAATGTATTTGCATTGATCATCATATAAGTAATAATAAATTTTGTTCGTTAAATCTTATAGATTCAAAAGCATCTGCGACATGTGAATTGATGTATGATTTACTTTTAAAAATGAATGTGAGTATTGATTCTAGAATTGCAGATTGTCTTTATGCAGGTATAAGTGCAGATTCTGGGTCTTTTAAATATTCTAGTACTACTGCATATACTTTTGAAATTGCTGAAAAGCTCGTAAAAGCAGGGGCTAATGTATATGAGATTAGTAAAGAATTGTGGTTAAATAAATCAAAAAAAACAATAGAACTTACTAAAATATTGTTAGACAGACTTTCATTTTATTTTAATGATAAATTAACAATTTCTTATATTACTCTTGAGGATAGGGAAAAAATTTCTGCGGATAGTGATCATATAAATGGGTTTAGTAGTGTTATTAGAGACATTAAAGGTGTGGTGTTGGCAGTCTTTTTTTATGAAGAAAGTGATTATTGGAAGATGAGTATTAGATCTAAAGATATTACAGTTTCCACTTTAAAAATTTCTGAATTTTTTGGTGGAGGAGGTCACAGTATGGCTTCAGGGGCAAAAATATTTAAGCCTACTACACCAGAAAAAATTATAGAAAGCGTATTAGAGTTAGCAAAAGATGTTTTATGAAATCTGGAGTTTTTTTAGTAGATAAAGAAGCTGGAATCACATCAGCAGGTGTTGTATCAAAATTAAAGAAAAAATTTGATATAAAAAAAATAGGGCATTTGGGAACTCTAGATCCCTTTGCAACAGGACTTTTAGTTTGTCCAATAAATACAGCCACAAAAATAGCTCCTTTTTTACAGGAGGGAACAAAGATTTATTCTGGTACTATTTTATTTGGAATAAAAACTGATAGTGATGATATTACTGGAAATATTTTAGAAAAATCAAATGTAAATCTTTCAAAAAATGAGATTGAAAATATTTCGAAAAATTTTATAGGAAAGATAAGTCAAGTTCCCCCCAAATTAAGTGCTATAAAAATAGATGGAAAGCGAGCTTATGATAAGTTTCGAAACGAAGAAAATTTTGAGATGAAGGCAAGGGAAGTTAATATCTTATCTTTTAATATAATTAGTGTTAGAGAAAATGAAGCTGATTTTAGAATAGAATGCTCTAGAGGAACGTATATAAGGTCTATAGCAAGAGATTTAAGTGAGGCCTTAGGAACAGTGGGGTGCCTAAAAACTTTAAGAAGAGAAGCTTCAAAACCTTTTTATTTAAAAAATGCTAAAAGCATATCGAATCTTACATTTCATGATTTAGTTTTTTGGGAAGATTTATTTTGTGACAAACAAAAAATAATTGTTTCTTCTTATGAAGCTTTAAGGTTGAATATTGGGGATAATATTTTTTTAGAAAAATTGTTAAATTTAGATGCATACCAAGAGAAAGCTAAAAAAAGTGAAATGCTTGTTTATATATCTAAAGATAAGAATTTAAAATCTGGAATTATTGTTAAAAAAGATGGCGTGTGGAAATTTGCAGTTAATGCAATTTAGGGAATGTAAAAATTTTTATGCAAAGTTGAGCTGTCTTTAATGCTGACTGAAAGTTACTTTACGTGTGTAAGATGTTTTATTAAGATTTTAGGTTGTAATTGTGGATGAGAATTTGAAGAAATTATTTTTTTGAAGGTTGATTTAATTTTTCTGAATAGAATAAGCTTTTTTTTACATATATTCTATTAGAAAATGACAATACAGCTAAACGTGCAGTTTCTGAAATCGGTGTTGGGCTTTCCTTAAATTTAAAA
>CAZHFA010000138.1:0-4399 GCA_964531865.1 uncultured Bdellovibrionales bacterium | reverse complement strand
TAAAGAATTTTAAAAAACTTTACTTTTATTATTTTTTAAAAGCACTAAGTTTTTCTTCTACGTTATCATACAGAGTGTTTAAGGTATTTGAAAAAACCTTAAATGTATATTTTTGTTCGGCTTCATTTTTAGCATTTTTTGCAATGCTGTTTGAATACGTTGGGTTTTCAAGCAACTCTTTTATTCCAACAGCAAAATCTTGCACTGTGGGAGCTGATAAAAGAGCAAGTGAATCATTTAAAATTTGTGTATGAGTTGGAAGATCTGTTGCAATAATTGGCTTTCCTGCAAGAAGATAGGAATAAATTTTCATCGAAGTATTTTCTCCTTCTATTCTTGGAGATGCCAATATATCACCTTGAGCTAAGTAATTTGAAAGAGATTTTACTGGTCTAGGTCCTATCAAAGAAACGGAGTTATTTACATTAAAATCTTTTGTAAGCTTTTTATATTTTTTTATATGTCCTTCAGTTCCACCAATAATTATAAGATGTATATCATCACAAGCTTTTTTTGCTAAAGCGAAACTTTTGATAAGGAGATCTATCCCCTGATAATGCTCTAAATTTCCAATGTATAAAATGATTTTGGCATTTTCACTTATAGCTAAATCTTCCCTTAAATTTGTGGCTGGCTCTTGATATTCTGGAAGATCATTAAGTGAAATATCCCTTAAAACTGAAATAATTTTTACATCATATTTTCTGGCAAGATTAGCTAAAGCATCACACATTGGTAAAACTGCTATAGCATTTTTTATTGCAAGTTTTTCACAGAATTCAAAAAACTTTCTAAAAATTTTTAAAATTTTCCATTTCTGAATTACTTGGTCAGATAAAGACGAATCCATATCATAGATATAATTTATTCCAAATATCTTCTTTAACACGTATGCTATAAAAACAGATTCTTCAATTGCATGTATAACATCATATTTATGTTTTATTACTTCTTTTAAAGCTGTAAAAAACAAAAACGTATCTAAAATTATTTTTTTAATTGATGCTCCGGGGCGAATTCCCTTTATAAATAGGCATTTTGAAATTCTTTTTATCTTAACATCTTGGAATTTTTCTTCTGATCCTTCATTGTAGCAAAGGACTTTTACTATAGTGTCATTTTTTTGAGAAAGCACTTGTAACGCCAATTTTATTGCTATTGGAGTTCCTCTTTCTTGGAAAAATGGTTCAGGTGCTAAAAATAATACTCTCATACTTTTTAATATATTGTTATTTATTAAAAAAATCAATATATTGAAAAATGTTGAATCTTTCATTTAAAAAAAACAATCTATCTTGATGTGTAATGTTTTTTGTGGATTTTATAATATGGTCGATAAAGAAGAAAAAGAACTAAAAGAATCTAATATAAAAGAAAAAAAATCCAAAAAGGGTTTAATTATAATAATTGTTGTTTTATTTTTAGCAATTGCTGGTGGAGTTACTTTTTTTATTTTAAGCGGAAATAAAAAATCTGATTCTAAAAATGAACAAGAAGAAAAAATAGAAAAAGTTAAAAATGAATTATTAGAATTTGAACCATTTGTCGTAAACTTAGCTCAAGCTAATAATTTTTTAAGGACGACATTGCTTATTGAATATAATCCAAAGCCACTTGATAATGCCGAAGAAGAGAATGAGGGCACAGAAGAAGGCACTGAGGGAACTGAGGTTGAAGAGGAGAGTGAAGAAGAGACTTCTACTGAGCAAAATATTGTTTCAATATCAGAAGTTTTTAAAACTAGAGATCCCATGATAAGAGATGCTATTATTGGCGTGTTATCCAGTAAGACACCTGAAGATATTTTAACTTCTGAAGGAAAAGCCACATTAAAAACAGAGCTTATATCTGCTATAAATGTAGCTCTAGGATTAGAGGTATCTCCCGTAGTTTCAATATATTTTAAAGATTTTATAATGCAGTAATAAAGGATAAAATAAGAATATGTTTAAAAAAATTCTTCTCTCAACTGATTTATCTGAAAATTCAAAAAAGCCATTTTCTTTAGCAAAAGATTTAGCAATTAAATATGATGCTACGATAGTATTAATTGCAGTTGTTGAAGATCCTGCAGAACTTGCTTTATTTTCGGTGATTGATCAGCCAAATTTAATTTCTTGTGATATACAGAAAAAAATTTTAGACGAAGTTTATAAAGACTTAGTGAAGGTTTCAAAAGAGTTAGATTATTCAAAACTAGAGACTGTAGTTCTAGAAGGAAAGGGAGCGGTTCATACTGCATTAGTAAAATATGCAAAAGAAAATAATATTGATTTAATTATTATGGCAAGTAGAGGAAGAGCAAGAACTGGATTAAGAAGGCTTGTTATGGGATCTGTTTCTGAAAGGGTTTTAAGGGAAGCTTCTTGTCCCGTACTATTAGTTCCTTCTTTTTAAGGCTTAGAAAATAGAAGAATTAAAAGCAGGATATTAGTAAAATAAAAAAACCTTACTAAATATAAAAATTAAAAATTTATATATTTTCCTGCTTTTAGATGTTTTTAGAAACTAAAAGGAGCTGTGTAATGACCTGCGATGAGACACTTATTCGTCTTTTTATCGACGATAACAAATTTAAATGGCTTATCAAACACAATTGAATCTTGTGTTGGCTTTGGTTCTCCTGAAGTTGAAGTTATCATCATTGTTATAGGCTCTGTTGCAATTTTGTCTTTTGTTAATGAAAAAGTACACGATTGCTTAAAATTATCAAAAGGTGAAATTCGTTCCCTTATAAAAGGATTGAGTGTTTCTTTTCGAAAAAATTCGTTAGCCGTTATTTTTGACCTAATGTCCATCTTAGGAATCCAAACTTCTCTTTTTTGAAATTTTTTTCTAGAGATAGGATATTGATGGATTGTCATTAGCTGGTTAAAGTTAACATGATTCGAATCAAACCCTAATCTCATATAAAAATCACTTCCAAGTTCTATCTCATAAATCCCCCACGTCGAAAAATCACGAACTATTTGTTTGCCAAAAACAAAAGGAACATCTGTATGACTTTCATTTCTCCCATTAAAAGGATGTTGCCATTCACTCATTTTCCAATTTTTTTTAAAGGTAACATTTAAGTATGCGAAAAAATTCTTTCTTGGACATAAGGAAACAGCTGAAACCCCAGTTTTCCCTTTTAATTCTTGATTTAAATCAGAAAAAAAAGTTTTATCGAAGTTATATACTTCAATAAGATCAAAAATTTGATTGTTTAATAATCCCCAATCGTATAATTCGGCACTTGGAATTCCTGCTGTGATTATAGCTCCCTTTTCTGTATAACCAATTGGAAAGTTTTCTTTTTCAATCAATTGTGTTATGGCAGGAGCAGTTTTATCACTGTCCATGTGATTACACATTTCGCATAATCTGTAAATCGATTGTGGTGCGATAACGGTATTGTTTTTTTCATCTATATATTTAAAAATCAAATCAAGATCACATCCTTGATCATTTCTCCTTATTACTTCTTGTAGGAATGTTTCCGCATGAAGTTGCCCTGTCATTACCAGCAATGCTAGGATTGCGATGGTGAATCGTAAGAGTTTTCTCATTTTTTTTCCTTTCGTTCTTCTTATTTAATATTATGTACAACAGCGTATATAACATTAAATTACTGCTAACATCTTGATAAAACCTAAAAAATTATTACTAATACCCCATATAAATTGTAATAGCATCAAGTATTTTGACACTGCTTTTTAGCATAACATTTTTTCAAATCTTACAAAATAAAAAATAAGATAATTTCTTTATGCATAAAAGAAATTTTATAAATATTTGTGTATGTTTTATGAATCAAACATAAAAAAAATATGAATCTTTAAGTAGAGTCTTTCTGTGGCTAGAAAGGATTAAAATGCTAGAGGTTATTTTAAAGAGAATCTCGACGCGCATTCTAGTAGGGTTGATAATCCTAACAGGAATCGCATCCTATTTTATGGGATACATTCCATCCATTGAAGAGTTTAAAATGTTTTTGAACTCTTCAATGGGGTCCGTAATCGTTCTTTACGGAGCCCCCTTTGTAGGAACCCTACTTGTAGGAGCGTTTTTTGGAACCTCCTTATCGATAGTAGTAAGGGGCTATTCCTTGGGGATGATTATATCCCTTTTTCTCCTTTCTGTCGATACAGCATGTATCGCAGAAGGGAAAAGTTCTTTTTTGGGCGACCTTAGTCCATTAGGAAAAATTTTCTTCATTGTTGGGATTACAGCAGTGGCAACATTGCTTGAATCGCCAGCTGTTTCGGTTCGTACCTTTTTTATTTCTAGAAAGGAGAAGAAAGAAAAATAAAAGGTTTTATTTCTTGAATCTTTGATATACGCAGTATATTAAGATTTAAGAAAAATCAAGGGTTTTTTTATGCCACAGAAAGCCTTTTTTTATTTCATCTAAATA
>CAZHFA010000137.1:2127-4410 GCA_964531865.1 uncultured Bdellovibrionales bacterium | reverse complement strand
AATTTTATTTACATCATTTTTTTTTCTATTTCGTATAATATTTGAGCTACAGCTTCATATAAGGAGGGTGGTATTTCTGAATCTTCCGGAATAGAAGAAAGTAATGATGCAATATTTGATTTTTTTACAATTGGTTTATTGTATTTCTTAGCAAGAGAAATTATGTAATCTGCCATAAATTTTTCCCCCTTTGCTGAGACAATAGGTGTTTTTCCATCTTGATATTCTAGAACGATTGCATGTTCATGTTGTATCTTTTTTGAATTGTTATTCATATTTAATTGGAAGTATAATTTTTACAGTTGTTCCCCTACCTTCTATACTTGTGACATTCATAAAACCTCCTAAAGAATTAATAATATAACGTGCAATTGGAAGCCCCAACCCATTTAAATTAACAGAAATTCCTGTTTTTTTATCAATATCTTTTGTCGAAAAAAAAGGTTCAAAGATATATTTCAAGATTTTTTCTGGTATTCCAATACCTATATCATCGATAGAAAGCTTTAAAAAGTTTCCTATTTTTAATTTATTATTTAATAAATATTCTAACCTCATTTTTATATTGACATTATTTTTTTTAGAAAATTCAAAACTGTTAAGTAGTATTTGCCAAACAGCAAAATGTAATTTCTTTTCGTCTCCAACAACAATAAAATTTTTTTCTAAGTTTAATATTTCTAAATCAATACAATCTCCATATTTTTTCTGAAATTCTACATAAAGATTATATAAGAAATCTGTAAAATATATTTTTTTAAAAGAGTTTTTATTACAAATAAAAAATGAAAATAACCCTAAAAAACTGGAGCTATTATTTATAGATTCTTTAATTTTTGATAAATTTTCAATAAGCTTATTATCTTTACCAGCAAACATCGATAGTAATTCTAAGCGAGCAGATATGTTTTGAAAAAAATTATTAAAATAGTGTAAAATTCCAGAAGAGAAAAAAGAAATTGTTTTCTGCTTTTCCAATTCAGCAATCTGATCTTTTTGCTCTAAAAATATCAAAATAGAATTTATATGTTGTATCAATATGTTTAATAAGATTTTATATTGAAAGTAATTAAAATCATTTTTTATCTCAAACAATAAGATATAAGAAATATTTTGATTTAGGAAAATTTCTTTAAGAATTATTTTTTTATCTTTATCAATATCTCTAAAAATATTTTTTAATATTTTTTTATTTTCAATACTTTTGGATATTTTTTTTTCTATGTAGGATGATTCTTTACTTATTTTTTGATTATGAAAGTTAGCAAACAATGATAAACTTTTAGAGAAAATAAAAGTAAAATTATCTTCACTTTCTATGTTTTTGTAACAAACTATATTGTTAAAAATTTTTGTTTCGCTACAAATTCTTCCAATAAAATTATCTAAAATACTATCAAAGGATTGAGATGATATAATTTTAAAAAAGCAATCATTAAAAATATTTGAAAAGAGTATTTTTTGTGAGAGAAATTTTTGATTATTTAAATCATAGAAAATTTTTAATAAATAAAAAGAAATACCTCTTAAAATTAAGTATTTTCTCTCATCAAAGAGATCTTCTTTTTTTGAAAAAAAACAAAATATATAATTATTATTTTTATATAATATAGGAAGAAAAACCGAAGAAGAGAAATTAAAAATTTGTTTTCTTACAACTAATATTTTTTTGTTTAAAATTATTTTTTCAAACGATTCTTCATTACGATACAAAATATTTTCTTCAATATTAAAAGTTTTAAAAAAATACTTATCGTTTTGCTTTGTTGCAACAAAACCTGCATCAATATTTAGAAATTTTTCTACATATAAAAAAAATAAAATAAAGATATCTTGAATATCAAGAAAATTTATTTTATCAAAAAAAAATTTTTCGAAATTACGACAATATTTTTCTTGTTCAATATAAAAATTTTTTTTATCCATCAAAGTTTTATTATTTTTTTATATATTCTTGAATATATTTTTAATCTACTATTATAACTTTGGAATTTTTAACTTTTTCTTCGATTTTTTGCATCAAAATGGATTCATGTAAAAAACGTCTTTTTGATTTTATTTGAGGATCCCCCTCATCTTCTTTCATTTCCCTTTTTAAATCATCTCTTGACATTGACAACTCTGCTAAATGTCTTTTCTTTTTTATGATATATTCAATAAATGCGCCTATTAGAAAAGCAACTATGGATACCATAAAAAAATCTTTAATTATGCTAAGATTAAAACCTTCAAAAAAAATATTAGTAAATACTGATAGAGTAATAGATATTATACTTGGAGCTG
>CAZHFA010000137.1:0-2117 GCA_964531865.1 uncultured Bdellovibrionales bacterium | reverse complement strand
ATTAATAAATATTTCTGTATTATTTACTAAAAAACACATTAAAATTATTCCTAGTAAAAATAATTTTATAAAAATAATGAAACTATCTTTTAGGGAACTAAAAAGATTGATAATCCCAGACACTGCATTTACTTTTTTAAAATCAAATTTTGCTAATGACCAGACAAATATACACTCCCTATTGTGATAAAACATTATTGCTAATACAAAAACAAGTGACAATGCCATAGGTGCAAAGCAAAATAGCATCAAAGATCTACCATAAAATTCCAAACAGGATTCTATCATATTAAATGGGTTTATAACACATTGTTTTATATTTTCAGATTGATCAGTAAAATTATTTTTTATAAAGATATAAGTTGTTAAAATTAAAGAAGAAAAGTATAAGACTTGATAAAGATATGGAACCTTTAATGATTTTCCATCTTTAATAGCTTTTTTCTTTTTTTTCTCGCTTGCTTCAAACCCCTTATGTTCTGTCATAATCTATTTATTGTCAGTGTTTTTATTGTGAAAATCTTTATTACATTACGTTAATCGAAAATATAAAAAAAAAAGTTCTTGTTTTTATTTTTATTTTAAATTAAAGATATTGAAGCAGTTTTTTTTTTAGCATGATTCTACTAATGTAAAAAATTCAACGCTTTTTGTGGAGGCCCATATGGCAGTAAATTTAGAAAGCCTTTTACAATCTATAGACAAACTAGAATTGGCTATCAACAATGCTGAGAGAGATATAACTAATACAAAAAATAAAAAAAATTTTTCCCTTAGATTTGACTCTTATAGACAAATTTGTGCAATGCAACGCAGATTCTCACAAGATTTATTTTATTTAAAAGAAGCAAATAATACATCAGAGGTGTTAAGAAAAATTCAATTGATAAACGGACTTTCTGCTATGATTTTGGATGATATAAAAAACATCACTGAACAAATTAACTTGAAAAAAATTTTTAAGAAAAACACTGTAGATGTGGCTGTTAATTAATTAATCTAAAATATATAAAAAAACATCTTTTAAAAAAAGAAAAAAACTAATAAATTATCATAATAGTTAGTTTTTTTATTTTATATGTTTTTTTATTTCTATGAATACATCATTTAAAAGAGTTTTTTTATCAATATTTTGTATTTTTATTTCAGCAATAGTTTTGTTAAAATTATCTTCTAGAGAAGATTTATCTAGTATGATAAAAACAAAAGATTTTCTAGTAAAAAAATACAATAAGCAAATTCCCCCATCACTTCCTTCTAAAAAAAAGTTTAAAAACACCAACAATAAAGACACTGGACCTATCAATCCTCTTGTGACACCTACAATAATAGCCACTCTTACCCCGACAGGGGATTCATTTGTAGCTCCAGATGTTGTGTTATTAAGTGATAATAATTTAGTTACAAAGAATGTAGGTAAAAATTTTTTAAAGAAACTTAAAAAACTTTCTCATGTCAATAACATTAAAGAATCATTAAGAATTAAAGAATATAATCTAGATGAAAATAACTTAAAGAAAACTATAAAAGAAATATCGACATTAAAAGAAATAAAATTAGTAGTTATTTGTTCAAGATTTTTAGAAAATATTTTATCAAATGGAAATATTGCTTCAAATGTTTTATATACTTTAGCTCCGACACTTCCAAAATCACACTTAGAATCTAATGTGAATATTGTCGGAATAAAAACACCATATGCCTATAGTTCAATAGCAAAGTTAACTAAAGATATTTTTGTAAATAAAAGAATTGCTATTTTTACTAATAAAGAAAGTCAATATCACGAAACAAAGCTAACAGATGCTTTTAACAAATTAAAAAAAACATACTCTCTTTATGATATAGAAAATGCTATAAATAGAGATAAGTTTAATTTATTGGTAAAAGAAAAAAAGTTTGATGTAGCAATACTAATTACAGGAAACTCATTACTTCATAATTTAAGTAATATAAATTTAATAATGAAAGATAACAAGATGCCAGTTATTGCCTTTTCAGAAAGCGAGTTAAAAGCATTGGAAGCTATTTTTTCCATAGGAATTGATTATAATTCCTTAGGGAAACAACTTGCAGATCTAGGAGTAAGAATTTTAAGAAATGATCATTCTGTATTA
>CAZHFA010000136.1:0-4475 GCA_964531865.1 uncultured Bdellovibrionales bacterium | reverse complement strand
AGCTTCAAAAGATACAAGAAAAAGTAGGGGCATCTCAAAGGTATTTAGATATTTTAACTGATATATTTTCTCAAGTTGTAGAGGCTTTTGGAGATAAGGAGCTTAATTTTGATTTACTAAAAGAGCATGAAAAAGTACAAAAAATTGCTTTAATCATAGTAGGAGGTTCGCGAGGTCTTTGTGGTGGCTATAATACAAATTTAAATAAAAAAATAATAGAAACTTTTTCAGAGTTAACTGAAAAATATAAAGATGCCAAAATTGAAACATATGTGTTTGGAAAAAAAGTGAATGATTTTTTTAAGAGATTAAATAAAATGCCTACTCATTTTTTTACAGATCTTGATGATAATGTTTTTTCATGGCCTCTTGATGAGTTATTGATGGATTTAAAAAAACAATATGTAGAAAATAAAGTTGATAGAGTGTATGTCTTATATACAAAATTTCATTCAGCTTTATCTGTGACGCCTTATGTCGGAGAGTTGTTGCCGCTAAAGAGGCAGGATGTAGTGAAAAAAAAGAAAGTGGATCCAGCATTGGTTGTTTATGAGCCAGAGAAAGAAAAGTTATTAGAAGAATTATTACCAAAGTTTTTAAAGATAAGAATGTTGCAAGCTGTTCTTGATGCAAGTGCAAGTGAAAATGGTTGTAGAATGACGGCTATGGATTCAGCAACTAATAATGCAAATGATTTAATGGCAAAGTTGCAACTTAATTATAATAAATTAAGGCAGTCTGCAATTACTTCAGAATTACTTGATATTATAGGCGGAGCAGAGGCTATAAGTTAATTATTTTTTAGGAAATAAATGTGTATGGAAAATAAGAAAGAAAGAGTTGGAGTTATAACTCAAATATTGGGAGCTGTTATAGATGTCGAATTTCCTGCAAGTGAGGGAGTTCCTGCAATTTATAATGCTCTTTTAGCTACAAATTCCAATATTGATGATACGGAAAATAACTTAACATTAGAAGTTATGCAACATTTAGGTGATAATGTTGTTCGTTGTGTGTCTATGGATTCAACAGATGGACTTTGTAGAGGACAAAAAGTTATTGATACAGGAGCTCCAATATCAATTCCTGTAGGTGAAAAAACTTTAGGTAGAATTATGGATGTTATTGGACGTCCTGTTGATGAGTTGGGCCCTATTGATTCTAAAGAAAAATGGTCAATTCATAGGCCAACTCCAAGTTTTGCAGATCAAGCAACATCGAAAGAGATTTTGGAAACAGGGATTAAAGTCGTAGATCTTTTAGCGCCATATGTAAAAGGTGGTAAGATTGGGCTTTTTGGTGGTGCAGGTGTAGGAAAGACAGTTTTAATTATGGAACTTATCAATAATATTGCACAAGCACATGGCGGATATTCTGTGTTTGGTGGTGTTGGTGAAAGGACAAGAGAGGGAAATGATCTTTGGAATGAGATGAAAGAATCGGGAGTTATTGATAAAACATGTTTAGTGTATGGGCAAATGAATGAACCCCCAGGAGCACGTTTTAGAGTTGGTTTAACAGCGTTAACAACAGCTGAATATTTTAGAGATGAAGAAGGAAGAGATGTATTATTATTTATGGATAATATATTTAGATTCTTACAAGCAGGTTCAGAAGTTTCTTCATTGTTAGGTCGTATGCCAAGTGCTGTTGGATATCAACCAACACTTGCATTAGACATGGGAGAATTGCAAGAAAGAATTACTTCAACTAAGAAAGGATCTATTACATCAGTGCAAGCAGTTTATGTACCTGCTGATGATTATACAGATCCAGCTCCAGCTACAACGTTTGCTCATCTTGATGCAACGACAGAGCTTTCAAGAGCAATTTCTGAAAAAGGTATTTATCCTGCAGTAGATCCTTTAACATCTTCTTCTACAATATTGGAACCATCAATTGTTGGAGAGGAACATTATAGAGTTGCAAGAAAGGTTCAAGAGATTTTGCAACGATATAAAGAGCTTCAAGATATTATTGCTATCTTAGGAATGGATGAGCTTTCTGAGGAAGATAAGCTAACAGTTGCTAGAGCAAGAAAGATTGAAAGATTCTTATCACAACCATTTCATGTGGCTGAAACGTTTACAGGAATGAAAGGTGAGTATGTTAAACTTGAGGATACTATAAGAAGTTTTGCTGAGTTGGTCGATGGAAAACATGATGATTTGCCAGAGCAAGCTTTTTATATGGTTGGCGATATCGAATCTGCTAAGAAAAAAGCAGAGAAAATTTTAGAAGAATATTCAAAGGCAGTATAAATCTTTGTAAAAAAGATGGTTGAAAAATAGAGGCATATTTTATGGCGGAATTTATAAAAGTAAAAATACTTTCAAATGAGAAGATTTTAGTAGATACGTTAGTAAAATATGTCTTTATTCCAACTTCCTCTGGAACATTGCAAATGTTACCAAAACATTGTAATTATACAGGGCTTTTAACTTCTGGTGTAATTTCTTATCAGGATAATGACGATAGCGAAAATCAAATTAAGATTTCAGGTGGAGTCTGTTCTTTAATTAAGGATGAGATACAAATTCTTGTGGAAGCATAAAAAAGTCTTTTGACTTTTATCTTTTTATGCTATCATTTAAAATTGCAATTTTTAAGATAGAGTTCTTAAGGTTTTTACCATTTTTATAAAGAGCTATTGTTAGTTCTTGAATGGTAATACATTGATTTTAAGGTTGAGGGCTTTTTAGTATGGGCAGTTCGATGCCTTCCGAGAATGTTGATGACCTAACGGAGTGGATATGTCGACATTGTGGAGAAAGTTGGCCAAAAGGTCAACCGTGTCCAAATTGTGGATTATGCGAATGCAACTCGATTACGGAAATAAAGGGACAAAGTTTGGCTCTTGAACGTCCTAAGGAAGTTGAATATCGGAAGGCAAGTTAACTTCTAGTCATGCGATTGTCATTGCTTTAATGACTTATTGTCCAATTGTGTAGAGACGTTTGTTGTTTATCAGCAAATGTTTCTACCGTTTTTAAACTCTATCTTTTATTTGCTAATATCAAGTGATTTAAAAATATTTCAAATTAATTTTATTTTGAATCTTATCCTATTTTCTTCATAAAAATTTTTTTCAAAACTATTTCGAAAAATTTTGGATTGACGGATTTTTCTTTTCCTTTTAATCTTTCCTGTATGTAGATGAAAGTTTTTTTAGGGTTTTTTAATTTCAATAAAAAGAAAGGTTGGGTATTTCCAATGGAAAAAAAGAATTTATGTCCATTGTGTAAGGTCGAGCGCAACGAAGATGGTGTTTGTCCAAAGTGTGGTGCCAAGAAAGGTTATCCTCCTTATATTGCTACTTGTAAGCATTGTGAGAATATGCTTTATGATGAATCTGGGGCAGGGGCAGGAGCCTGTGGCGGTTCTTGTCCTTTTAAAGATGAAGAATAGATCTTAATAGATTTTATTCTCAATTTCATTTTTTAATGAATATTGAGGATAAAATTTATTTTGCATAAAAGGGATATTGTGTAAAAGCAGTATCCTTTTTTTCTGAGAGTTTTAAATTCGAATTTTCATCTACATATTTTTTGTCATATGTATCTTCAAAGCATATCTTTAATTTTTTATATTTCTTGAAAAAATAGGTGATTATAGTAAACTTTTCTTTGGTTTATGTTTTTTGTTTTAGGATTTTAATAGAATGTCAGTAATATCAAGTGAAGAAATAAGAGAGAAGTTTTTAAAATATTTTGAATCAAAGGATCATCTAAGAATTTTAAACTCATCAATCATACCTAAAAATGATCCAACATTACTTTTCATAAATGCTGGTATGGCACCAATGAAAAAATTTTTTACCGGTGAAGAAAAACCTAAATCTCCACGCCTTTGTAATGTTCAATCTTGTATAAGGACTATAGATTTGGATTCAGTGGGAGATAGGTCTCACCTTACGGGATTTTTAATGTTAGGAAGTTGGTCTATTGGAGATTATTTTAAAGAAGGTGCAATAAAATTAGCTTATGAATTTTTAACAAAGCATTTAAATATTCCTCCTAAAAAATTATATGTCACAATTTTTGAAGGTGATAAAACTCTTGGACTTGAAGAAGATAATGAGGCTAAAAAATATTGGAAAGAAGTAGGTGTAGAAGATTCTCATATTGTTCCATGTCCATTTGAAGATAATTTTTGGAAAGCAGGGGACACAGGTCCTTGTGGCCCTTGTACAGAAGTTTTTTATGATACTAGTGAAGGGGAAAAGTATAAATATACTGTGGGGGGAGAATTTAATACAAAAGATAGATACTTAGAGATTTGGAATGCAGGCGTTTTTATGCAATATAATAGGAATATGGATGGAACGTATAGTCCATTAAAATTTAAAAGCATAGATACAGGGGCAGGGCTTGAAAGACTTACAATGACATTAAATGGTTATAAGTCAGTTTATGATACTGATTTATTAAAGCCGATTTTAGAAAAAATTTATGAACTTTCTAATGATAGATTAA
>CAZHFA010000135.1:0-4490 GCA_964531865.1 uncultured Bdellovibrionales bacterium | reverse complement strand
GCATCAATTCCACTTGATAATGGGCTTCCTCCTAGTGCCATAGCCTCTAATCCAACGCCTGCAGTTAAAATAACGATACCTAAAAGAAGAAGGCATATTTGAGCTTGTTTTTTTGTTGGGGCAATTTGCATAGCTCCAATGTATCTACAAGTTCCTTCGTAATATGATTTAATTTTTTCTAGCATAAATGCTCCTTAAAATAAAATTTGTATAAAACAATAAAAAAGTTTTTTGCAAGATAACTTGCTCCAGTTTCAACTTTTGTCTTATCTAATAGTATCGATACAATGCTTCAAAATTTCAATAGATTTTTTTATATTTTCCCAATTTACAGTAATTCTTTTTAAGGTTATCATTTTGAAATTGTTGTGAAAAAAATTAACTTTGAAAAGGAATCTCTATGAAAAATATTGTTTTTAAAGGTATTCTCGCTGTAAGTTTGCTGTGTGTTACAGATTCTTATGCCGAAAATAATGTAAAAGCTCAAAATTTATTTAAAGAGGGAATTCCTCAAATTATGCAAAATCAAAAAAGGTTTCAACGAAGGCAGGATTTTAGCAGATTAGTAAAAAGTGCAGAAAAAGCTGTGGTTAATATCTCAGGAATCTTGGTTAAGAAAGGAAAGGAGGAAGCCACAGGAGAGAAAGTAACATCACTTGGTTCCGGATTTGTCATAAGTGAAGAGGGCTATATTTTAACTAATAATCATGTAATTGATTCGTCAGAAAATATAAAGATAAGATTTGATGGAGATTTAAAACAGTATAATGCTGAGGTTGTCGGAAAAGATCCACAAGTCGATATTGCATTGTTAAAGATAAAAGAAGATAAGAATAAGTTTAATTTTTTGTATTTGGGAAATTCTGATGAATTACATGTAGGAGAATGGGTAGTTGCTATCGGAAATCAGTTTCAATTAGGACAAACCGTGACTGCGGGAATTGTTTCTGCAGTTTCAAGACAAGTACAAGGAAATCAAGCTTTTCCTTTTGCAAACTATATTCAAACAGACGCATCAATAAATCCTGGTAGTAGTGGTGGTCCACTTTTAAATACTAAAGGTCAAGTTGTAGGAATAAATACCGCAATTTTTAGCCCATCACGTTTTGGAGGCGCAGGCTTTAACATCGGAATCGGATTTTCGACCCCAATAAATCAAGTAAAAAAAATCATAAATCAATTAAAAGAACAAGGAAAAGTTGATAGGGGAGCTTTGGGAATTATTATTCAACAAGTGGATGAAGATGTGAAAGAGGCTTTAAATTTAGATAAAATAAGCGGTGCATTAGTAGCAGATGTTTTAAAAAATTCTGTTGCTGAAAAAATAGGAATAAAAGCAGGGGACGTTGTAATTGGTTTTAATGGTTTTGAAATAAAGGATTTTAGTGAACTTTCATTAAGAGTTTCAGAAATGCCACTTGGAAGTCAAGCGAAAATTTTACTTATAAGAAATGGAAAAATTTTAACATTAGATGCCACTATAAATAAGTTTGAAATCAAAGACGAAAAAGATAAAAAAGAAAATAAAAAGGAAGATTTCATTATGGGACTTTTGCTAAAAGACATGAACAAAAAATTAGCAGATGTTTTGCAACTTGAAGATGCTGAAGGGGTTTTGATAACAGATATAAATGATGATGAAGCATTTCTTGATTCTGGAATACAAAGAGGGGATTTAATAAAGGAAGTTGCAGGTAAAAAAATAAACAGTGTTTTTGATGTAAAGGAAGCAATAAAATCAATGCATGAAAATAAGCCTTTTCTTATTCTTTTAAAAAGAGGAGAACACACAAGATATCTAATATATAAATTGTTACCTAAAAAAGAGAAAGAAAAAAAAGAAGTAAAAAATAGTAGTAATAATGGAATTAAAGAAAGTAAAGTAATTAAAGAAAATAAAAAATAATAAATGAAAGAAGTGTAGAAAAAATGTAATAATTTTTATTTTTTTTACAATATGCTACACTTTTTTTGATTATGGATGGATTTTTTATTTTGCGTTTTTAAAAAGTTTTTTTAATGAAGGAAATTCAAGAAAATACAAAAATTTATACAAGGCTCTTTGTGTACTTAAAACCTTACAAGGGATTATTTATCTTAGGAATGCTTTGTATGATTATATTCGGGGCTACAGATGGAGCCTTACCCTTTATCATTAAATATGTGTTAGATGAAGTCTTTGCTAGTAAGAATAAAGATTTTTTATTTTTACTTCCTCTTCTTTTAATTGTTTTTGCTTTTTTTCGAGGGGGAATGGATTTTTTGCAAAGATATTTAATGGGAATTGTAGGGTACAACATTATAAGAGATTTAAGATCAAAAGTTAATGATAAGTTATTAGATTTTTCACCAAGTTATTTTATAAAAAACAAATCAGGAGATTTATTAAGTAGGATTACTAGTGATGTAACGTTATTAAGAACATTACTTACAGATTCTTTTTCATCCTTATTGGGAGATTCAATAAGGCTTGCTTCATTGGTATCTGCTGCAATTTACTTAGATCCAATGCTAGGGATTATCGCGTCCATTGCCTTTCCTTTGGCAGTATTCCCTGTTTATAAAATAGGTAAGAATGTAAGGAAACATAGCAAAAAAGGGCAAGATGGTGTTGGTGCATTAACTGCAATGCTTACTGAAAGTATTTTAGGAAACAGAGTTATAAAAATATTTGGAAGAGAAGAGTTTGAAAGGGAAAGATTTTTAAAAAACAATAATAAAGTTAATAAAGAGTTTATAAATTCAGAGCAGAAAAAAGCAATTACGGGTCCTATAAATGAGGTATTAGCATGTTGTGCAATTGCAGGTGTCATTTGGTATGGAGGACACAATGTTATTGAAGGATTTCAAAGTCAAGGAGAATTTATAGCGTTTTTAACATCTGTTTTTTTAATGTATGAACCATTTAAAAAGTTAAGTAAATTAAGTACAAATATTCAGCAAGGATTAACAGGAGCAGATAGAATATTTGAAATATTAGACCATGAACCAGAAATCTTAACTCCATTAAATCCAGTTACTCTTCCAAAAGAAAATAATATTGCCTTTGAAAATGTGTCTTTCTCTTATAATAAAGATTTAAATGAAGTTGTGCTAAAAAATATCAATTTAAAAGTTCCAGAAGGAAAAAAATTTGCACTTGTTGGATTATCTGGAGCTGGAAAGACAACACTTGTTGATTTACTTCCAAGGTTTATTGATCCAGATAGTGGAAAAATTTTAATTGGTGGAGTTGACATCAAGAAGCTAAATTTAGCAGAGCTTCGCTCCAAAATTGCGATGGTTAGTCAGCATACTTTTTTATTTAATGATACAATTTATAACAATATTCAGTATGGTAATTTAACAGCTTCAAAAGAAGATATTATTGAAGCTTCCAAGATTTCATTTGCTTATGATTTTATTGATAAACTTCCAAATAAGTTTGATTCAATTGTCGGAGAGTCTGGCTATGCTCTTTCGGGAGGAGAAAGACAGAGGATTTCAATCGCAAGGGCAGTACTTAAGGATTCTCCTATCTTAATTTTAGATGAAGCTACTGCATCTCTTGATAATCAATCTGAAAGAGAAGTCCAAGATGCACTTGAAAAATTAGCTAAAAATAGAACTTGTTTAGTAATTGCACATAGATTATCAACAATTTTGAATTCTGATTGTATTGTTGTTATGAAAGCAGGACGCATTGTGGAAATGGGGACGCATGAAGAACTTTTAAAGTTAAATGGTGAGTATGAAAAACTTTATGCTTTGCAATTTAAAGAAGATAAATAAAAAATATTTCTTATGCTGAATAATTATATAAAGAAAATAAAAAGCTTTTTTAAGATTTATGTTTTAAGTTTTTTAGGATTTATTGTCATTTTTATTGTTAATAAAACTATAAGATGGAATGCAAAGTTTTTAGATGGCAAAGACAAATTTCCTAAAAAGGGAGTTATTGTTTTTTGGCACGCTCATCAGCTTCTTATGGCTCCAATTTCTAAGAAAATATTTTTTAAAGGAAGAAAAAATATAAAAATATCAGTTTTAATTAGTCAGCATAGTGATGGAAGGCTAATTGCTATGGTGATGAAATATTTTAAGTATGGTTCTGTAGCAGGTTCATCTACAAATAATTCTAGAGCATCAAGTCTTAAATTATTAAAAAATTTAAAAGAAGACAATTCTTATATAGGAATTACTCCTGATGGTCCAAAAGGCCCTAGATGTAAAATGAAAATGGGAGCTATTACGTTAGCTTCTTTGTCTAATATGCCAATTGTTCCTGTGGCGTATGATTTTGAAAAAAAATGGATATTTAATAGTTGGGATAAAATGTTTTTTCCAAAATTGTTTTCTAAGGGAAATTTAATTGTCGGGAAAGTATTTTATTTAAAAGAAAATTTAACGGAAGAAGAGTTAGAAAAATATAAAGATCTCGTAGAAAATGAGTTAAATAATATTTCTAAAATGGCACAAAATTATGAATGCTAGTTTATTAAAAATTTATG
>CAZHFA010000134.1:0-4511 GCA_964531865.1 uncultured Bdellovibrionales bacterium | reverse complement strand
TAAATCTTTAAGCAAGAGTCTAGAAATTGTTTGTTTTAAGATGTTTTAACTTATCTTATTTATAGTTTTAATTGTTTGATATTTTTAAAAATTTTTTAGTATTCAACTTTGTCTTTTATGTCTTCAAGATACCAAGTAATCATTTTTTTTAATCCTTCTTCAAAAGAAATTTTTGGATTATACCCTAAAACATTTCTTGCTTTTTCAATATTAGCATGCGTTGCTAATTGATCACCGAGACGTTTAGGCAAATGCTTTATAAGTAATTTTTTATTAAATATTTTTTCTGCAACTTCTATTCCATGACCTGTTGTCGTTTGTTCACCAGTCCCAATATTAAAAATTTCTCCATTAGCTTTTTCCCATTTTTCTAACGGAAGTAAAAGCCCTTCAACAATGTCCTCAACATGACTAAAACTTCTCTTGTGTTCTAAACTACCATCATAAAGTGGAAATTCTGTATCATTTGCTAATGCTTTTATAAGTTTAGGATAGAGCTTGTCAGGACGTTCTCTTTTTCCAAAGACAGAAAATAATCTTAAAGAACAAGCAGGAAAATTATCTGTTCTATACTTTGAAAGAACTAATTGCTCGGCAGCAAGTTTGGTAACTCCATATGGAGAAACAGGAAGTGTAACTACATCTTCTTTGCTTGTTGCAAAAAATCCATAAATTGAAGATGTGGCAATATTTATAAATGCTTTTAATTTTTTTACTTTCATTGCCTCATCTAAAAGATTTTTTGTTGCGTATATATTATTATTTACATAATTTTTAAAAGGTGTATTTGCATCATTTCCAGGTTGTGCAGCTAAGTGATATATAACATCTACATCTTCTAAAATATTTTTTAAATCATCTGAAATTAAGTTTTTTATTTCAACCTTTATTCCTTGTTTTTTTAAAATATTAGCAGTATGTTCTTTAAATATTGGGGTGTAATAATTTTCTAAAGAATCAACCCCTACAACATCATGACCTAAGCTATTTAATTTTTCTGCAAGATTAGATGCAATAAAGCCAGCAATTCCACTTATAAATATTTTCATAAAAACATATCCTTATTTGTAAACTTAAAAATAAAAATTAACCATTAAAAGCTTCAATCGTTATTATAGGATAAAAATATAAAAACTTAAAATAGGTAATTAGTATTACTTTTAAAATCATCTAAAATTTTTAATGCTCTTTTAGATATCTCTTCTCTTCTTTCAATTTTTCCAATCTTATTTTTTTTAGCAATATCATTTAACTCAATATAATCCGGAATTAAACCAAAATTTACATTCATTGGTTGAAAACTTTTTGCATTATCTTTAGTACTAATATAATTAAAAAGAGCTCCAATAGAGGTTTCAATAGGAAATGTAATTAGTTTTTTATTTTCTATAAAATTATATGCATTTAAACCTGCAAGAAGTCCGCCTGCCATTGCTTCTACATAACCTTCAGAACCTGTTATTTGCCCAGCAAAAAAAATATTTGATTGCTTTCTTAACGATAAAGAAGCATCTAAAAGTAGGGGAGAGTTAATAAAAGTATTTCTATGAACAGAACCTAACCTTATAAATTCAGCATTTTCTAATGCTTTTATCTTTTTAAAAATTCTTAATTGTTCTCCATGAGTCATCCTCGTTTGTATTCCAACAAGAGAAAAAAGCGTACCATCAATATTATCTTTTCTTAGTTGCAAAACAGCATAAGGCTTTTCTCCTGTTCTTGGATCTGTAAGACCTACAGGTTTAAAAGGCCCAAAACGAAGAACATTATCACCTCGTTTTGTCATATCTTCAATTGGCATACAACCTTCAAACTCATGTAAGTTTTCATCGACATTATGATGTGGAATTACTTTCTTAGCATCATTTACATCGTGAACAAATGCAAAATATTCATCCTTGTTAAAAGGAATATTTAAATAATCAACTCCATTTCCTTTATCATACCTTGATTGCAAAAAAGCATAATCATAATTTATAGAATCTGCTGTTACTATAGGGCTAGTAGCATCATAAAAACTTAAATATTCTTGGTTGATAAAATTTTTAATTGCATTAGAAAAATCTTCACTGGTTAACGGTCCTGTAGCAATTATAATCGGAACATTCCTTTCATCCGGAATATCTTTTATTTCTTCTTCTATAAAATTTATATTGGAATTTGTCCTTATTTTTTCGTCAATAAAAGAAGAAAACTTTTCTCTATCAACTGCTAATGCACCACCTGCAGGTACTTGATTCTTATCTGCTCCTTCTATTAAAAAAGAATTCAAATGTCTAAGTTCTTCTTTTAGTAATCCAACAGCATTTGAAAGAGAAGCTCCACGAAGTGAGTTTGAACAAACAAGTTCTGCACATTTTCCAGTGTTATGTGCTTTTGTCATTTTTTTAGGACGCATTTCGTAAAGATCTACTTTTATGTTTCTTGAAGCAAGTTGTAAACTGGCTTCAGAACCTGCTAATCCTGCTCCAAATATAATTACTTTTTTATTCATAGAAAAAAATTAAATAAGTTTTAAAATGTTAAGTTTTATTTAATCTAGACGATTTGTAAGCAAATATCAAAGGATGACAATGTAAAATATAAAATTAACAAAAAATTTTTATTGAAAGGACTCAAAATAAAATATTTTTTAATAAAAGGTAATCTTTTATGAAAAAGAAAAAGAGTCCAGAAAGACAATTTCTTGATATAAATAATTTAGAATTAAAAATGGATGAAGAAGATCAAGAAACTTTGATATTATCAACAGATATAGAAATTCCAAATGAAATCAAAAAAGATTTTTCTTCACTAAAAAATAATGAAAGTCCAATAATGATTGTAGTAAATGATGAATTTAATATGATTCTATCACGCGCAATTGATAGAATGCCTATAAGAGAAGTAGAATGCATTACAATGTCATTATATGATTCAGTTTCTTTAACAGAACTTGCAAAACACTTCGGCGTTTCTTTAGCTAGAGCCCATCAATTAAAGAAACAAGCATTAAATAGATTAAAAATGCACAAAGGATTTACTTGTTATATCTTAGCATGCTAAAAATATTTTTAACATGCTAAGATATAACATAAATACAAAAACTTTTATCTTCCTTAAAGCTTCACTGTTTTTTCCCAACTAAAAAAATTCCCTTCTGGAATTCGCCCAAAATGCCCACCAGATGCTGTTTTTTTGTAAATTGGATTTAAAAGATTTAAATATTCAATGATCGATTTTGGAGTTAAAGAAAAATTATCTTTTATTTTTTGTATTATTTTTTCTTCAGGTATTTTATTTGTTCCAAAACAATCTACCATTATAGAAACAGGTTCCGCTACTCCTATGGCATAAGCAACTTGCATTTCACATCTATCTGCTAAATTCGATGCAACAACACTTTTGGCAACATGTCTTGCCATATATGCAGCAGACCTATCAACCTTAGATGGATCTTTCCCAGAAAAAGCTCCTCCACCATGACGAGCATAACCTCCATAAGTATCAACTATTATTTTTCGACCTGTTACACCGCTATCTCCGACAGGTCCGCCTATGACAAACCTACCTGTAGGATTTATAAAAAACTTTGTATTGTTATCAATTAAATTTTTAGGAATTGTTGATAATATAATTTCATCAATTATAAAATCTTTTAACTCCTCATATGATACATCTTCATCATGTTGAGAAGAAAAAACAATAGTACTAATTCTTTTGGGTGTGTTATCTATATATTCTATACTTACTTGAGATTTAGCATCAGGTCTTAAAAAAGTTTTAGAATTATTTTTCCTAATTTCTGTATGTTTATTTATTAATTTATGAGCTAAATCTATTCCTAGAGGCATATAATTTTGTGTTTCATTACATGCAAAACCAAACATAAGCCCTTGATCTCCAGCTCCCATTTGAGAAAACAAACCTTCTCCCTCCGTTACCCCTTGACTTATATCGGGGGATTGCTTTGCAATAAACTCTGTAATATTACAAGAATTACCACAAAAACCTAATTCTTCTTTATTATATCCAATATCATTTATTGTCTTTCTTATAACATCTTCATAATTTATTTTTGCACTAGTAGTAAGTTCTCCCGCTACAACTACAAAATTATTTTTGACCAATGTTTCAATAGCTACACGACTATTTTTGTCCTGTGAAATTGCATTGTCTAATATCGCATCACTTATATTATCACACACTTTATCAGGATGTCCTTCAGAGACAGATTCTGATGAAAAAATATAATCTTTTGACATAAACTCTCCAAAATAAAAATAAAAAGATACAAGTGAATTATACATATTAAATAATAAAAAAAACCATACAGTTTTAGAAAATTTTAAAGGACATAAAAGTTTTTATAAAAATATTCTATTGTGAAAAATGAAAACTGTTGATATAAAATAACATGATGTAAGAATAAGTTTTTTAAAAATACGTGCTTATTTTTTGTGGTTTTTAAATAAGAAATTTTTTTGTTGGATGTTAAATATGGTTAAAAGGGAAAAAACAAATTATATTAT
>CAZHFA010000133.1:0-4558 GCA_964531865.1 uncultured Bdellovibrionales bacterium | reverse complement strand
TGCGTTACCCAGGGTATGCGCTCCTTTCAGGATCGCTAACCCTGGGCTATGTCATTTAGCTCTTTCAGAGCGGGACCATTTAGCATGCAAAAATAATAACTTTGCTCTTTCAGAGCAACTAGGATTCATTCTCATCTCAAAATAAAAAAAGTAAATTTAAAAATTTATAAATTCAAAATAACTAGTAATTGTAAAAAAATAGACCACTTTCACTATTAACAATGCATAATTTTGAATGCTAAAAAAAATCTAAAATACCCCTCAAATAATTTTTATTGTTTTTTTTAGTGAATGTTCCTTTATTTTATCTAAAAATTTAATAAAAATAATTTAAAAAAACATAAAATAAAAAGCATTTTTTTGCATTTATTGTCCTTTTAGAATTATAGGTTATTTTGTGTACTGAAAAATTATTGTTGCCCTGAAAGGGCGAAGTTAATATTTTTGCATGCTAAATGTTCCCGCTCTGAAAGAGCCAAACGACAGGCAATAAAATAAAAAGCATTTTTTTGCATTTATTGTCCTTTTAGAATTATAAGTTATTTTGTGTACTGAAAAATTATTGTTGCCCTGAAAGGGCGAAGTTAATATTTTTGTATGTTAAATGTTCCCGCTCTGAAAGAGCCAAACGACCTAGCCCAGGGTTTGCATCTCTGTAAGAGATGCTACCCTGGGTAACAAATCCCCCACACACATTTTGTGGGCTGAAAGTCCACAACGATGCAACTTTATATAAAAATTTTTATCCTCTTTTATCCTCTTATGTGAATGCTGAAAAATTTTTTATGCTTTTGTGTAATAATATTCTTTAGAAGGAGTTGATATCAAAATCTTCATTTTCGCTACCTTGATAATCTTTTGCCTCATATTCATCTGTCATTCCTGATTCATCTAGTGGATCAAAACGTGTGAACTCTCCTGAAAAAGCTATTCTTACAGTTCCTGTCGGGCCTGATCTATGTTTTCCTAAAATTACTTCTGCGATACCCTTATCTTGTGTTTCTGGATTATAAACTTCATCTCTATAAATAAATGCTATTATATCTGCATCTTGTTCGATAGCTCCAGACTCTCTTAAATCTGCAATTCTCGGACGTTTATCATCTCGTCCCTCTACACTTCTATTTAATTGTGAAAGTGCAATTACTGGAACTGATAATTCTTTAGCTAAACTTTTTAATGCTCTTGAAATATCTGCTATTTCCTGCTCTCTACTATATTTGTAAGAAGGACTTCGCATAAGTTGTAAATAATCTACAATAATCATTCCAAGTTTTTGTTCTCTTGCAAGTCTTCTTGCTTTTGCTCTTAGCTCTGTAACAGTAAGGGAAGGGGTATCGTCTATAAAAATAGGGGCATCTGCTAGTCTACTTGCAGCATCTACTAATTTTGGAAAATCTGATTCTGCAAATTGTCCTGTCCTAATTTTAGAGTTTGAAACCCTAGCTTCTGAACTTAACATTCTCATAATTAATTGTTCTTTAGACATTTCTAAAGAAAATATTCCAACAGCTAGTTCTTCTCTTAATGCTATATTCTGAGCGAAACTTAATGCTAGTGCTGTTTTTCCCATTGCAGGACGTGCCGCTAATATAAAGAGATCTGAGTTTTGAAATCCTGCAGTTAAATTATCAAGTGCTGTGAATCCCGATGGAATTCCAGTTACAGATTTTTTCTTATCATAAAGAGTTTCAACAAGTTTTATCGCTTCTTGAACAATATCCCCAACATGAGAAAATGATTTATCTGATTTTTTATCTGATACTGACAAAATTCGTTGTTCTGTTTCATCTAAAAATTCTTCAATACTTTTTTCTCCATCAAAAGCCAAGTTTACAATTTCACTTGCTTCATGAATCACATTTCTTCTTAGAGAAAAATTCTTTACCATATTGGAGTAATATGAAACATTTGCTGCGCTAGGAACTGAAGAAGCTAATCTTGAAATCATTTCAAGGCCACCACATTCTTCAAAGACGCCAAATTTTTTTAACTCTTCACTAAGAGTCACTGCATCTATTGGTTCACCTCTATCTGTTAAAGCTATCATTGCTTCGAAAATTTTATAATGAGCTTTCTTATAAAAATCTTCCGGAACTAAGAGTTCCATAGCAGTATTTATGGTGTAATTATCAAGAAGAATACCACCAAGGACTGACTCTTCTGCTTCATATGAATGTGGTGGAATTCTACCGTATGCGATAGAATCATTGCTTGGAACAGTTGAAAAGCTCTTCTTAGCTACATTCATTCCTTTAAGCTCTCCAAATAGTCTCAGAATCTGAAAGGTCAACCCATCTTGAAGCTGATTTTAAAATATTTTTATTTGTATTAACTTTTCCAAAATCTGCTGTGATAGTTTCTGTGTTTAAATTATTTGTAAGAGAAATTGCATATGTAAGTTCTTGACTTGGGCAAACGATAGTGATGACTTTTTTTATAGAATCATTTAATAATTCGTTATGCTTTTGATCGCTTTTGTAAATGTTTGCATATGCGTCATCTTCTTGACTTTGTTTTTTTTGAAATAGAATTGTTTTAGGTTCAAAAATCTTATGCTCTTCATATTCTGTTTGCTCAATATCGTTTATATATGAAAGATTTGTATATCCAAAACCAAACGCCACAATATCGGCTGACATTTCCGTATCAACAAGAACTTGTCTTGATATTCCTTTTGGGGGAAGCCTTTTTACTACGACTTGAAATCCAGCTCTTTGTACAGCATCAAGGTATGCACGTTGTCTTGAATCATCTTCATAAGGAATTAGTGTATAATATCTTGCAACGACGGGTTCTAATCCTAAGGATAAATCTTTTAAAAGTGCCTGCATACTAATTTTCTTATTCATCCGTTTTGTTGCTCTATCTAATCCAGTGCCGTCAATAAATAGCCCCATAACGCGTTGCTCGCTTCTTTTTATTACCCCTGTTGAAGTTTTTTCGTATTTCACTTAAGGACTCCTTCTTTTTTGTGAAGATATAATATATATGCTGAATAAAAATATTTGTAAGTTAGGAAAGCTTACACATTTTTTAGCGTCAAAAGTATAGCATGATAAAAACTAATTGCAAAACTAAACTTGAATTTTAATTATGAAGTAAAACATACAATTATGTTTTTTTATACTTTTATGCTTTCTGTTTAATAGACTTTTATTAACGCACCTGCTTTTAAAGAAGCATAAATTTTTCTAATATCATTACTATCAACTCTTATTCCTTCTACATCAAGAGAACTAATTTTACTATCATGAATTGCCATTTTATCATTAAGATAAATTGCACAATCTCCTAACGCTCCTTTTACATAGCGTTTTTGAGATTCTTTGTCAGGGACAGGAAGTTGTCGTAAAAAATAGTAATTATCATTTGCATACCATAACGGATTTAATTCTTTGTAAAAAACGCTATACATTCCGGGACGTAATCCGATATTTTCTTTTATTCTAAAACTATTTAGTGTTTTATTTCCTTTTTTTATATTGATAGTGTTTTCCTCAGTATTTATTAAAAGCCAATTATCTAAAATTTCATCATCCGTTGATAAAAATGAAAGCATTTCAGGAGTTAAATCGTTTTTTGTTTGAGGAATACTTTCTGCAATAGCAATCATTCCACTTTTTTCATAGTTAACAGCTTCTTTTGATTTATCATTAAGTGCAGGCTTATTATTCATATTAAAAGAACATGCCGAACAAAAAAATATGAGAAATAACGCCTTGATTTTTATATGCTTTTTCATATCGAAGCCTTAAATACATTGCTAAACTTAGTTAAGTTATGTACTATTTTATAGTTTTAACTTGCTGTATATATGATGTTTTTTCTTAGTAAAAGATGCTTTTATTTGTGATTTTTTTATGAAAAATTATATTTTTTATTTATTTTTTTTGTTGTTATTGTCTTCATGTTCTTTTTTTTCTTCAAAGCCAGAATCTGAAGCTAGTTTGTATTATTCAAAGTATCTGGAGTTATCTTCTGGAAAGCCTGTTGCAAAGAGTAAACTCCCAAAACCTAAAACAAAGATAAATGGTGATGTAAAAAAAGAGCTTGGATATTTTTTAAAGCAAGATCGCAAGTTTATTTTAAATTCTTTAAATAATAAAAAGAAATTTGAACCGATGATGGAAAAAGTATTTGAAGATCATGGAGTTCCAAGGGAGCTTATAAATGTGGCTTTAATAGAGAGTAAATATGAGCCTGATGCTGTGAGTCGTTCGGGAGCCGTGGGTATGTGGCAATTTATGAGAACTACGGGGGAGTCTTACGGTCTTTCTGTTAATTTTGTAGAGGATCAAAGAAGAGATCCTGTTCTATCTACAATTGCTGCTGCAAAACATTTAAAAGATTTATATTTTATTTTTAAAGATTGGTATTTGGCGTTAGCTGCATACAATGCAGGCATGGGAACCGTGAATAGAACAATTGCTAGGACAAACTCAAATGATTTTTGGAAAATAAAGTCTTATTTTAGGGAACAAACTCAACGTTATGTTGCAAGGTTTGTTGCCGTAAATATAATTTTAAATTCTCCAGAGTATTGGGGATTTACGGC
>CAZHFA010000132.1:0-4567 GCA_964531865.1 uncultured Bdellovibrionales bacterium | reverse complement strand
AAATAAAGTTAAATTAAGTCCAAACAATTGATATTGAATAAGGTTATCTTGAATGTCATACAAAATAAAAAAACTAAGCACTGGGATAAGGAGTGAAAAAATTGTTCTCACATTACCCTTAAAAAAACAAGTTATAAAACCACCAAAAATAAAAACAATAGATGGAATAAAAAAATTACTTATCATAATATTCCTCTTTTCTAGAAACTATTTTTTTTAAAATATATTTTGAAAAAAATATATAAATAAAAGTCGATAAAAAACCAATCAATGAAAAAAAAGCAAAATATTTTTCTATCTTAAAATGAGCTTCAGATTTATCAATTGAAAAATCTACAATCAGCAACACACTAATAATAAAAAATAAAATTATATATAAAAATTTTTTACGCATAAAAACATTATCCTAAGAAAAAATTTACATTAGCTTCTTTTACGGCATTAGAGGCAAGTTCTATAAAAAAATCAGGTGAAAAGAATAAAAACAATGAGAATAAAGCTGTAACAATTATAGGAAGTAAACAAAATATTGAAACTTCATTTGCCTTTTGTTTACTTATTTCACAACTATTTTCTAGTGGTCTTTTAAATGCTTCAAAAATTACCGGAAAAAGATAAAGCCCCGCTAGTAAAGAACTAACAAGATATACAACGACAAACCAAATTCCATTTGTGCCAAACACTCCTTCCAAAAGCATAAATTTTCCTAAAAATCCCCCAGATGGTGGAATTCCCACAAGAGATAATGTGGCAATAAAAAAGCAAATAAAAGTAATAGGCATTTTATACCCCAAGCCTCTTATCTCATCTAAATTTTTCTTTCCAGTTGCAACTAACACAGCACCTGCACAATAAAAAAGAGTAATCTTTGAAAATGCATGAACCACCAAATAAAAAAGACCTCCCATAATAGCTAATGGCTTTAGCATAAAAAAACCTAACAAGATATAAGAAAGTTGGCTTACAGTAGAATATGCCAATCTCTTTTTTAAATTGTTTTGAGATATAGCCATTAAAGATCCAATCAAAATTGTAATGCTTACCATTACAGCAAAAATAATATTTATATTTATTCCTAAAATTTTTTGAGACGATAAAAAATCAATTCCAAAAATAAAGACAATTACTCTATATAAAGAAAATACCCCTACTTTAACGACCGCAACTGCATGAAGAAGTGCACTAACGGGAGTTGGGGCAACCATTGCATTTGGAAGCCATACATGCATTGGCATCACTGCGGATTTTGCAAATCCAAAAAGAAACATTAAACATAAAATAAAAGTTTCGATTGGCAAAAACTTTTCACTAAATATTCCTCCTCCTACAAAATCTAATGTACCTGTTCTTAAGTAAATATAAATCATCGCAGGTAGGACCAAGCCTATAGAACCTCCCAAAATAAAGCCTAAATATTTCCTTCCAGAAATTAAAGATTCTTTATTTTGATTATGCGTTACAAGTGGATATGTTGAAAACGATAAAATTTCATAAAATATAAAAAGTGTTAAAAGATTTTGCGAAAACGCTACTCCAATTGATGCAAAAATTGATAAAGAAAAAAATATATAAAATCTTGTTTGCGAATGTTCTTTTAAAGAACGCATATATCCTATAGAATAAAACGTTGTTAAAAACCATAAAACGCTTATCACTATAAAGAAAATTGAACCTGCAGAATCGATTCGTAATGAAAAATTTACATTCTTTAATAATTGTAAATTATCCCAAAAAAAATATGCCTTACTTTTTACAAAAATTACATTGTAAATGCTTAGAAAACTAAGCAATAAACTAACAAATAAAATGATTCCATCTCTAGTATTTTCATGTTTTCGTAGAATAAAAATAGCAAAAACTAATAGACAAGGAATTAAAAGCAAAAAAAGTGGAAAAGCAAAATTTATTAATGATCCATGCATATCCATACAACACTTATCCTAAAAACGGTAATATTACATTTTCAAAAATACTATTTACTTTTATTCCAAAAAATAAAATGAACAACGCACATAAAAAAATTGGAAGTTGAGAATAAATAGAGATTTTTCTTTTTTCTAATTTATTTTCTAATTTAGCAAAAAATATCTTTTCAAATATTTTTAAAAATAGTGAAAATAATATCAAACTAGATAAAAGCAAACTTACTACATAAAAATACTGTCCTGACTTTAATGCAGAAAGTAAAAAATAAAATTTACTAAAAAACCCTGCCGTAGGAGGAATTCCAATTACTGAAATAGAAGTAATAATAAAAGAGAAAACAAAAATTGGCATTTTTCTTGATATCGGAAAATTATCAATATCATCTATATTTACAATCTGTAATTGATATCTTAACGCCATCACAAATAAAAATAACGACAATGTCATTAACATGTCTATAATTATATGATAAAGGACTGCTGAAAATCCTATATCATTTACAAGCCATATGCCACCAAACATCAAAGATACTTCCATAAGAAGAACATAACAAAAAGATACTTTTAAATTTTTTTGAGAAAAAGCCTTTATCGAAAAATATATCATTCCAATTCCAGCTATATTAGGTAAAAATAACTGCCACGAAACTAAGAATGTAATATATTTTATTCCAAAAACTAAAATAATAATCTTCATTAAAATAAAGAGAGAAACTTTTGTAACTATTGGAGCCATTAAAGTTGATACAGGCTCAATAGTTTTTGAGTAGGCAAAAGGAAGCCAACTATGAAAAGGAAAAAAAGCCATTTTTATACATAATCCAGACATTATGAGTATAAAAGCCATCTTTATTGTAGGAGCATTATAAAAAGCGGGAAGAATGCCATAAAGTGTTTTCATATTTAAACTTCCAGTCTTTAAATATATAAAACCAACTCCCAAAAGATAAAAAGAAGCTCCAATAGTCCCCATTATTAAGTAACGAAGTGAAGCAACATAAGCTTCTTTTTTCCCTAAAGCTATTAAGGCATATGCACTAAGAGAGAGAATTTCTAAGAATACATATAAATTAAATACATCTCCCGTAATAACAATTCCAAGACTTCCAGTTATAAAAAATAATATTAAAGCATAAAAAGCATAAGTTTGATTAAAAAACTTTAATGCTATTATTTTTCGAGAGTAAAATATTACGGAAAGTGCAACAAAATTTATTAAAGTTAAAAAAAGGGAATTATATGAGTTTAAATAAAACTCAATTCCAATTTCTTTTGACCATCCTCCCAGAGCATAAAAAATAGTGCCCTTATTTATTGTTAGTAGACAAGATATTATTGAAAAAATAAAAGATACAAGAATTCCAATAGACGCAATTGGAAAACAAAAATTTTTTTTAAAATTTCCAAGTATTCCTATAATTAAAGCAGATAAAAATGGAATTATAATTATAAAAACTGGTAATTGATTTATCATTCTTTCTCCATTAATTTTAACAATTCATCTTCTTCTGTCGTTTTATATGCCTTATGTATTTTTTGCAAAAGAGAAAGAGAAACAGCAAGGGTTGATACTCCAACAACTATTGCTGTCAACATTAAAACATGTGGAAGTGGATTTACATATAAATCAACATTTACTTTTTCTTCTTCCAATAAAATTGGTATATTTCCTCCCCTTTTTAATCCAATTGAAATATAAAAAAGAATAATTGAAGCTTGAAAAATACTCATTCCTATAATCTTTTTAAAAAGATTATTTTTAGCCATCATCGCATAAAAACCTAGCGAAAATAATATAAAATACAATATGTAATTATACTTTTCTAAAAAAAAGTTCATAAAATTTCCCTATAATCATAAATTTTCATCTTCAAAACTGCTTCCTGTCGCTAAAAAGATATAACAAGTAAACATTATAACTGTCACTGTAAGTGCAACTCCAAGTTCTACAAAAAGTACGCCATAGGAATGTGCCATTTGAGGAGTTGTATTTAAGATTTTTGTAAGAGCACTATACTCTAAAAAATTTTTACCCAATAAAAAGCAAACTGTTCCTACGCCAGCATAAATAAACACTCCTAAAAAAGCTAAAATTTGACTTTTTACTTTAAAAAACCTTTCAATTGCTTTTAAAACTCCAAATGATATGGCATAAAAAATAAAGCTAGCTCCTAAGATAACACCTCCCTGGAACCCTCCCCCAGGGCTATAATGCCCGTGTGCAATAACATAAAGAGCAAAAAGTTGCATAAGAGGCATTATAAATTTACATGTCTCTTGAACAACTTGATCTGTATTAGCAGAAACTCTTGGATAATATTTTTTTTCCTTTTTTCTGATATTATCTTTTGTTAAAATAAGAATAAGAGCAATTCCTGCTGTTAGAATAACAGCCGTTTCAAATAATGTATCAAACCCCCTATAATCGGCTAAAATTGTAGTAACTATATTTGGGATATGTGTTTCTTTATAAGAATTTTCTATATAATACGGAGAAACATTTGTATTGGTAGGTGAAGATGAATCGCCAGAAATCGGAAAATCAATTGCTACACTGCAAAACAATATAAAAAATAAGACTATTACTATTTTATAAAAATATTTCATATCACTAATCTTTAGTTTTAATTCCAACTTTACAA
>CAZHFA010000131.1:0-4579 GCA_964531865.1 uncultured Bdellovibrionales bacterium | reverse complement strand
TAAGTAACAGATCTTTAGTGCTACTAATGTTCTTTGTATTTATTTCAATTGTGCTTTTATCTTTTGGACCTTTAGGATATGCGGATGATTTTGGAAAAATAGTAGTTAATCCACTTGGACTTTTTCAAGTTTTTTATAATTTTTTCCCTGGGTTAAATTCTATTCGTGCTATTGGACGGCTTGGGCAAGTTTCAATTTTAATAATGTATATTTTGTTTTCTCTTAATTTTTTTCTACTTTCAAAAAAATATAAAAAAGCAAAATATCTTTTTTTAATTTTTGTAAGTATAAATTTTTTTGAACAGAATGTAGATAACAATCATGTTTTTGATATATCGTATTTAAAAAATAAAAATATTATCGAAGAAAAAATAAAGACATTTCCTAAAGAGTCTGTAATTCTTTACCTACCAATGCAAAAATATACTAAAAATTTTTTTAAAAATCATTATAGCATCGCTTTTTATAATGTTAAGTATATGATAAAGGCACTATCAAATGAGCACTTTATAATTAACGGATATTCTGGACAAATGGGAAAAAATTTAACAATATACCCTCAAAAAATGTCAAATTTTCCTGATACACGCTCAATTAACACATTGCAGTATAATTATAATTTAAAATATATTGTTTATGACAGTAGTCTAATTGAAGATTTTAACTCACAAGATTTTGAAAAAAAATTGTCGTCTTTTTCTAAAGATCTAAAAGTTTTAAAAAAGGATGGCAGTCAATATTTAATAGAATATATTGGAAGCTTTGAAAATAGAGAAACATATTTTTTAAGAGTCCCAAAATATAAAAATGATATCACAATAAAAATAAAGACAGAAAATAGCCCAATAGATGAAGATTTTAGAAAAATAGAAGTTAGAAATATGAACAATGATTCATATGTAGATACTATTGCTGTTGGCAAAGATGGGGGCTGGAAATCATATAAAATTAATCTAGATAACACTGTTATAGAAAATAAAATAACACCATATAGATTAAAATTTATTGCTTTTTCAAAGAAACAAAAGATTTATTTAAAAAATTGTGATTAGTTAAGATTATAAAAAAAATTTTTTTCTCTTTTCATTTTATATCTCCTGTCGTATGATATTTTCTATTGTTAGATTAGGTTCTTAGAAAGTATGTTTAAAGATTTTGATTTTAAAATAAAAGACGTTGTGTTCTTGTTAGTTGTTGCATTAGGTATATGCTGGGGGGTTTATTATGTTGGCATGCACCAAAAAGAGTTGGTCCCTTTTTTTAAAGTCTTTGATTTAACAATTTTAGATGTCCAAGGTATCCTTATCTTTTCATTGGTATTTTTTTTACTGGTTCGTTTAGTATCCAATACTTTGGTTGCTCCTTTTTTATGTCTTACTGAAAAAAGAGAAGCGTTGACAATTGATAAAATAGCACAGGCTACTAAAAATTTACAAATGGTTGAAGACTTAGAGAATGTCTTTACAAAAAGAGCAAATGAAATAAGAAGAGAAGCTGTGGGGGAGAAGGGAATTATTTTAAGTAAGGCTCGTCAAGATGCTGAAAAGGTTATTTTTGAAGCTGAAAACGAGATATCTTCTGAGATTTCTAAATCAAAAGATAATATTGATGTTAAAGTAAGAAATCTATTAAGTGAATTATCAGAAAAAAAAGATGATCTTGCATCATCTTTAAAGGATAAGATTCTACAAATATAGGATGTATGAGAAATATTATATTGAAGATTGTTACAATTTTTTTTCTTCCTGGGATAGTTTTTGCGTCTCAAGATGGAGGACATTATGGAATATCAAGTTTGACTTGGTATTATGTAAATAGTTTTATTTTTTTTGCTACATTGTTTTTTATTATAAAAAAACCAATGAAGAAAACTTTTAAAGAGAGGAAAAATAATTTTTCTAATAGCATTGAAGAAGCTTCAAAAGTTTTTAACGATGCTGAGAGTGCGTTAATAAAAGTGCAAAAAAGAAATGAGAGTTTAGATAGTGAATTAAAGAAAATTAAGGATGCAATAATTTTAGAAGCTAATGAGCAGGCTAATAATATTATAGATGTTGCAAATAAAAAAGTTACATATTTAAAAGACAGTGCTAAGCAAATGATAGTTGCTGAGGAGCAAAAGGCTTTAAATAATTTATCAAAACAGTTTGGGGAAATGTTGATAAACTCTGTAACGCAAGATATTAAAAAATCGCTTAGTGATGATCTTGATAAGAAATTAATTTATCGAGGAATTGATGATGTTAAGAAAGTTGTAAATTAAAAGGTTTTATAAAAAGGGAAGAGAAAATAACGTGTCTTATTCAAATGTAAAAATATCTAGAAAATATGCTAAAGTGCTTTTTGATTTATCTAGCCAAGATATATTAGATCAGAGAGAAAAGAATCTTTATAGATTTTTAGGAATTTTTCAAAATATTTCGAAAATAATGTTAAACCCTGTAATTTCTTATGATGAAAAATTTAGTGTTTTAATGCTAGCGATTGATGAGTTAAAAAGTGAAGATTTTGAGTTTGACAATTTCTTAAAATTGGTTTTTGAAAATAAACGACTTATTGCATTAGAAGATATTTATGTGGAATTTTCTAATCTTATAAAAGCTTCAAGGAATGTGATTTTACTTGAAATTACCGTTTCTAAGCCATTAGGTGATGAAGAAAAAGGAGATATTTATAACAAGCTAAGACAACTTTTAAATAAAGATATTTCCATAAAGTGGAATGTTGATTCTTCAATTATTGGAGGAGTTATAATAAAGGTTGGAGATAAATTACTAGATACTAGTTTAAGAGGCTTTTTAAATAAAGCTACAAAGGAGATAGTTTCTATTCATTATTAAGTTTAAGTTATTTTTTTTAAAGGATATAGGGTTATGCAAATAACGGCACAAGAAATAGGGAATATATTAAAAGAGAAAATTGCTAATTACACAAACAAGGAAGAGTTATCGGAAACAGGAGTTGTGCTATCTGTCGGTGATGGAATTTGTAAAGTTTATGGTTTAAGAAATGTGAAGATGGGAGAACTTGTAGAGTTTTCTGAATCTGTTAAAGGATTAGCTATCAATTTAGAGCAAGATAGTGTTGGTGTTATTTTGATGGGAGAGTTAAGTTCTGTTAAGGAAGGAGATGTCGTTAAGAGAACTGGTCAAATAGCATCTGTTCCTGTTGGTGAAGGATTAAAGGGACGTGTTGTTGATGCTCTTGGAAACCCTATTGATGGACTTGGAGAAATTGTTGCATCAGAAACAAGAAAAATAGAGATTAAAGCTCCAGGAATTGTAAAAAGAAAATCTGTTCATGAACCACTTCAGACTGGATTAAAGGCTATTGATTCAATGACCCCAATAGGAAGAGGACAAAGAGAGCTTATTATTGGTGATAAAAAAACAGGTAAAACAGCTGTTGCTCTTGATACAATAATCAATCAAAAAGGAACTGGAGTTGTTTGTATATATGTGGCAATTGGTCAAAAAAGATCTTCTGTTGCGCAAGTAGTTGCTAGTTTAAAAGAACATGGTGCAATGGAGCATACAATCGTTGTTGCGGCTACGGCTTCTGAACCTTCTCCATATTCATTTTTTGCTCCATTTGCCGGATGTGCAATGGGTGAATATTTTATGGATAAGGGACAACATGCATTGATTATTTATGATGATTTATCAAAACATGCTATTGCTTATAGAACAATTTCATTGCTTTTAAGGCGTCCTCCAGGACGTGAAGCGTTCCCTGGAGATGTGTTTTATTTACATTCAAGGCTTTTAGAAAGGGCATCAAAGCTTAGTGATAAGAAGGGGGCAGGTTCTCTTACTGCGCTTCCAATTATTGAAACGCAAGAAGGTGATGTTTCTGCATATATTCCTACAAACGTTATTTCAATTACAGATGGACAGATTTATTTAGAATCTGATTTATTTAACTCAGGGATTAGACCTGCTGTAAATGTAGGGCTTTCTGTTTCAAGAGTTGGAGGAGCTGCGCAAGTAAAAGGAATGAAAAAAGTAGCAGGAACTTTAAGGCTTGATTTGGCACAATTTAGAGAGAAACAAGCATTTGCGCAATTTGGCTCTGATTTAGATGCTGCTACTCAAGCACAACTTGCAAGAGGTGAGCGTTTGGTTGAGATTTTAAAACAACCACAGTACAGGCCAATGCCAGTTGAATATCAGGTTGTGTCTATTTTTGCTGTTAGTAATGGTTTTGCTGATAGTATTGACATTAAAGAGATCGGAGAGTTTGAAAAGGCACTGCATGAACATTTAGCATCTTCTCATAAAGATTTTATGAATGAGTTTGCTAAGAGTCCAATTATTGATGATGATAGACAGGCTAAGTTAAAAGAAATTATTGGTAATTTTTCAAAAGAATTTAAGCTTACGTTAGGGAATAATTAGTATATATGGCTGGTTTAAAAGAAATAAAGCGAAGGTTAAAATCTGTAAAAAATACGAAAAAAATTACGTATGCTATGAAACTTGTATCTGCTGCAAAGCTTCAAAAGATTCAAGAAAAAGTAGGAGCGTCTCAAAGGTATTTAGATATTTTAACTGATATATTTTCTCAAGTTGTAGAGGCT
>CAZHFA010000130.1:0-4594 GCA_964531865.1 uncultured Bdellovibrionales bacterium | reverse complement strand
CTTATCAATTATTCCATCATTTAAAATTTTTAATAAAACGATTTATACTTTAATAAAACTTATGTTTCCTGCTATCGTGGGAGCGGGAGTTTACCAACTTACTATTTTTATAAATACTGTTTTAGCCTCAATGTTGGAAGCGGGAAGTGTATCATGGCTTTTTTATGCTGATAGGTTTGCACAAATTCCAATTGGAATTTTTACGATTTCATTGGCATCTGTATTGCTTCCTAGTCTTTCAAAGTTTGTTGTTAATAATCAGAAAAAAGAATTTCATGAAAGTTTACAAAATGCTTTAAGATATACAAGCTTTATAACAATTCCAGTATCATTTTTTATTTTTCTTATAGCAGAACTTGCGATAAAAATTTTCTTACAACGAGGTGCTTTTAACGATTTATCTACTATAAATACAGCATCTGCTTTAAAAGCTTATTGTATAGGAATTTGGGGAATTAGTTGTTATACAATTCTTATTAGAGGTTTTCTTGCTAGAAAAGACACAAAAACGCCTACGATTTTAAGTGGTTTAATATTATTTTTTCATTTTCATATATCTTTACTTTTGTGTGGACAACTTGTAGAGGGGACTTCCTTTAGCTCTTCACTTCTTTTTTCTTATCAACAATTTTTATATTCACATTTTAATTTTTTGGATATTGGTCATGTTGGATTAGCTTTATCTGGAAGCATTTCATCATCGATAGGCTTTGCATTATTGTTAATTGTTTTTAAGAGAAGAAATCATGAAGCGATCTATAGTAATTTTTTTGTTGCGACAATTAAGGCTTTTGTTGCTTCAAGTATGATGTATATTCTCGCCAAGATTCCTTATCAATATGAAATAAATGTATACATAAAACTTATATTGGTGACAGGTTTAGCTTGTATTGGATATTTTTTGGGAATGTTATTACTAAGGTCAAAGGAGTTTTTTGAAATTTTATCTTTTGTTAAAAATAAGGTAAAAACAAAAAAGATTAATTGTCTAAAATAAGAATTTTGATTTTTAAAGTTTTGATAGGAAATTTATTCTGTCGTAGACATTTAGCCTGTAACGGTGTGAGAGGAGAACGTGGGGAAACTTAAAAGGTAGTGACTTCTATAAAGAAATTTAATTCTTTAGGTATTTGTGTCTAAAATTTCATAAATTTATGAATTCTGATTTTTAATATTTTATATCAAAAAAATAATCAAATATTTAAAAAATTAAAAATATGTATTATAGATAATTTCTTGAATGAATTTGAATTCTTTAATCTCATGTTACCACTCTTGGAAATCAAAAAATTAACTCTAGTTTATTATTTTTTTATAAAAAAATCCGATTGATGGAATGTAAAAATTTTTATAGTTTGGAAATATCTAATGAAAAAATATGTTTTGATTAAAAATAAATTTAAATTTTTTTTATTACTTTTAATTTTATATCCTTTCAATTCTTTTTCATTAGATAAAAATATTGTAATAAAGGATGTTTTAATCGATGTCAATGTAAGGGAAGATGCAATATTTGAAGTTACACAAAAAATAACCATTTCTCAAGAAGGTTATGAAAAAGTAGATTTTAAAATTCCTGTTACATTAGGAGGAACTCCCAAAAGTTTGGTTTTTCTTAGTTTCGTTGATGTCTTTGATATAAAAGTTTTTGAAGAAAACAAAGACCAAGAGTTAAAAGAAATAACGTTTGATGATAAATATATAGATGTATATTTAGATAAAATAACAAAAGAAAAAATTCTTATCATAAAATATAATGCATATAGGATATTGAAACGTGATTTAGAGCGTTTACGATATAGTTTATTGAGTTGGCTTATTTTAAAACCTGATATTAAAACATTTTTTTATTCTTTAAAAAATGACGGTGTAACACTTAATAAAGAATATAGAGTGGTGTTACCTCAAAATATTAAATTTTCTTTAATACTTCCTAAGGGGATTATTGCTAAGCCTAGAGGAGGTTATTTATATTTAAATGGTGAAGAATATAAAAAAATAAAATATTCACAAAAACGGCATAAAATATCATTTAATCTAAATAAAATTCAAATAGGTAATATATATCTACAGATAGGTCTTCTTGAGGAATCTTGTCAAAGAAAAGGAGCACATCCTTTTTGTCGGTTGTTTAACCGATCAAATTTTATATCTTCTCCTTCCCTATATCCATTAAAAGGTCATTTGTATTTTTACCTTCCTATATTGTCGTTTTCTGTATTTTTATTATTTTACCTAATATTATATTTAAAAAAAGCAATGATTTATCAAAATATTCCAGTAAAAGATTTTCTTTTTCAAAATATCAATATTTTTGAATTTGGTTTTTTATTAAAAAAATCCAATATACAAAAATATTGTGTTAAGTTAAAGAATAAATATATAACATCTTTTATATTTTATTTAGACCAAAAAAAATATATTAGATTAAAAATTGATGATTCAGGTGTCATTTTAGAAAAAATAAAAGAATTACCTGATACGGTTAAATGTTATGAGAAGGATATATTTAATTCGATTTTTTCTAATGGTAATATTACGTCATTACATGATGTAGTATATAAATTACCGAAAATTAAATCTTTAGAAAAACAAATAAAATTTGGCTTGAAGGATAAAGAAATTATCTTCGAAGAATATTTTCCATTTTGGATTTTTGTTTCATTGTCTTTTATACTTGAATCGTTAATAAGGTTTGAAAGTATTGAGTTTTGGTTGGTAAATTTAGGATTGTCTGATTTTGTTAAATGGTTTCTCATATTTTCCAATCTTATTTGTTTTTCACTTTTATGTTTATATGGAATTTATAAAAACAAACTTGATATAGCCAGATTAAACAATAATTTTTTTAGAGATATTATTAGCTTTGAAAAATATTTTTTAAAAGAAAAGAAAAATAAGTCAAAAATATTTAAGGAAAATGAAACTCTTATACCATTTGCAATAGCAATTGGATTTGTAAAGAGTAAAAATATTTTAATAGTAGATAAGCAATTATAGCTTGAAAATTTTTATTTTAAACAATTTTTAATTGTGTAAGAAATAAAGGTATAGCAAAAATCAATCGACTTTTTTCCTTATCTAAAATTTTTAAAAATTACATATACAATATTTTTGTAAATTCGTTTATACTTTTTTTTATGGATAATAAAAAATATCATATTGCAATTATGGGAACAAGGGGAGTCCCTGCTTCTTATGGAGGCTTTGAAACCTTTGCAGAAGAACTTGGAAAAAGACTTGTAAGAGATGGATATAAAGTAACAGTTTTTGGAAGAAAACCATTTTTTAAAAAGTATATGGGGAGAAAGGAATATTTAGGAATAAATATTAAAGTTTGCCCAACAATAATGCATAAATATTTAGAAACTCCACTTAGTGCATTAACAAGTTTTTTATCTTTATTTTTTATAAAAAATAAGCCTGACGTTATTCTACTTTGTAATGCTGCAAATAGTCCTTTTGCATTTTTAATAAAATTTTTAAAAATTCCATTGTTAATAAATGTCGATGGTGTCGAAAGGGAGAGAAAAAAATGGAATGCCCTTGGAAAATTTTGGTATCTTTTAGGAGAAAAAGCTTCCGTTAAGTTTGCTTCAAGAGTTATTTCTGATGCAAAAGTTATTCAAGATTATTATAAAGAAAGGTATAACAAAGAAAGTGTTGTTATCCCTTATGGGGCAGATCCTGTAATGCCAACTAATGATGATACATTAAAGTTTTTTAATTTAAAAAAGAATAATTATATTCTGTATGTTTCAAGATTAGAGCCTGAAAATAATGCTCTTGGCGTAATTGAAGCATATGTAAAGTTAAAAACTAATATTCCACTTGTTATTGTTGGTGATGCTCCATACTCTAGAGAATATAAAGAAAAATTAAAAGCGATAGCTAATGAGAAAGTGATTTTTACAGGTTATCAATTTGGAGATGCTTATAGACAATTTAGAGAAGGTGCAAAAATTTATATTCAAGCAACAGAGGTTGGAGGAACTCATCCAGCATTAGTTGAAGCTATGGGACATGGAAATTGTATTATCGCAAATACTGTTCCAGAACATATCGAGGTTTTAGAAGATGCTGGAATGTACTATCCTAAAAATGATTTTGAAGCGTTATCTAGTATACTAAAAGAATTATTAAATGACGAAGAAAAAATAAATAAATATAAAGAGTTATCAAAAGCATTAGCTATAAAAAAATATTCTTGGGATTCGGTTACAAAGCTTTATGAAGATAATTTTTTAGATTTTATTAAATAGGTAGATTGATATATAATTAAAAAGTTGTGCGTATAATGATTTATAAAGGAAAGTTTATGCAAAGTATTTCAGTTATTGTTCCCGTTTATAACGAAGAAGAAAGTGTAAAAGAATGTTATCTTGAAATAACAAATATTTTGGAAAAGATGAAAAGGCCCTATGAGATAATTTTTGTTAATGATGGTTCAAAAGATAATACATTAAATGTTTTAAAAGAATGTGCAAAAAATGATTCGCATCTTGTTGTGATTGAGTTTAGAAGAAATTTTGGACAAACTGCTGCAATGGCTGCAGGTTTTGAAAATAGCAAGGGAGATATCGTAATTCCAATG
>CAZHFA010000129.1:0-4598 GCA_964531865.1 uncultured Bdellovibrionales bacterium | reverse complement strand
ATTAAAAAAAGTTAATGTAATAAATAATAAACTTAAAAAGATAATTTTTTTCTTTAATACTTTTACACAACAACAAGATATTATTGAATCCATAAGATGATTCCTTTATAAATAAAAAAAATTAGTTAAAAAAAATAGGAAAAGCAAAATTAACAAAAATCCTAAAATAGAACAGGGTTTTAATATATCAATAAAAGTAAATTACTCAATAATATAAAAATATTATTGGTATACTTAAAAAAGAAAATTAAAAAAAATTCTCAAGCGAACGTCGTTATAGTCTGTTCTTTAAAAAAGTTGCTTTAGTTTTTTTACACTTATTGTGGTTATAAGGGATGAGAGGATAAGATTAAAAATTAAAAATACTATTAGGAATCCTATATCAATCATTTTTTTATTTAACATATTTAATGTGTTACTAAAAAAATAATATAAAAGAAGTGAAGAAAGTAGATATAAAATTCCTACTAACATAAAGCAAAAACTTCCAACAGAAGCACAAAGTTCATATGGGGTTTTCCAATTTAAGTTTAAGAAAAATGTTCCAATAAACATTGCTATATTTACTAACCCATAAGATAAAAGAATAGAAAATATAAGGCTTGATGCAAGAAGACTATATGAAAAATTTAAAGTTAAGGCACTTGATATGAAAATTATGCTAGAAATGCATGATAAGGTTAAAAGCCAAAAGAATTTTTTTATGTTAAAAAATTTTTTTAATGAAGTAGGGGATTTTAAATAGATATCATAATTTTTCGCCTCTAAAGATAATGATGGAAAAACAAATCTTGAACAAAATGCAATCAATATAAAAGTACAAATTGAAAAATTAATAATTATCAAAAGACCTAAATGGTAAGAATCGGACGGAATTTCATAATTTATTATTTTAAAGTTTGAAAAATATAAAAATATAATTCCAAGTAATAAAAAAAGCTGTGAAGTTTGACTCATATTTCTAATAAATATTTTATACTCTTTTAAAAATTGACCTTGTATATTTGTGCCACAAAATTTTGTGACTTTAAGAAATAGACATTCAAAAAATTTTATAGAAATTGCATTAGATGATGAAAAAGATGTAATGCTGTTAATCGCGTCAAAATAATTTTTTTTAAAGATAAAAAATGAAACTGTGAACAATAAAAAAAGAGTTAAGTATAATAATGAGAAATTTAAAAATTGAAAATTATGATTTGATAAAAGATTTTCTAAAATATTTGATGCTTGATTAAAAGGTAAAATATTAAAATTAGATTCTAAATGCTGAAATGTATTTTCTAATGTACCAACGCAAAGTTTCTTTACTATCATTCCAATTCCCAAAAAAACTCCTAAATAGAAAAAAAATATAATTTTTTTAAAAATTTTTTTAGGAAGTAATTTTGAAAATAAAAATACAAGAAAATTTCCAGTCAAAATTGAAATGCATAAAAATGGGATGATAATAAAAGGTATTACAAAATAATAAAATATATTTTGGTTATAAAATATTCCTAAGGATATCAAATATGGCATTAGTATACATAAAGGCATCCATGTTGCCCTAAATAGTGTAATAAATATTTTTCCAATATAAAGTTTTTTTAGAGATAATGGGGAAGTTAAAAAAACATTTAAATCTTTTGAAATAAAAAATTCATTTATAGAAATTATTGAGCCAGAAAATAATACTAAAATGAAAAGCATTTTTAAAATTAAATTTATTGGGTAAAAAGGGGATGGAAATAAGGCTATAAAAAAGAAGCTTCCCTTAAAAATATAAAAAATTAATATTAAAAAAATTGTAGAGATAAATAATTCTCGTTGTAGTTTTTTAGGACTTTTTATTTTTTCTTTTAGAATATTAATTTTTTCATTTATTCTAGGCTTGATAACTTGAAACATCTTCATATCCTTTGTAAGAAGAATTAGTAGCACTTATAAAAAAATCTTCTAAGGTTGAATTTTTATTTTTGTTAATCTCTTCAATCGTAAAATTTTTAACAATTTTACCCTTATCGATGATAATAATGTTATCTCCTATTTTTGATGCTATATCTAAACTATGCGTGGATATTAAAATTGCCATTTTGTTTTTAGCATATTCTCTTAATGATTCTTCTAAAAGTTTGATTCCGTATGGATCTAATCCAACAGTAGGTTCATCAATGATTAAAAGTTTAGGAAAGTGGATAAGTTCTGCACATATTGCAAGTCTTTGCCTCATTCCATGTGATAAATTTTCTATAAGAGTATCAATTTTATTTTCTAACTGATAATGATGTAATAATTCAAAAATCTTATTATCAATTATATTATTGTCTATACTATAAAGACTTCCTATAAATTTTAAAAATTCTCTTACAGAAAGTTTTTCATAAAAATATGGTCTATCTTGAACATACCCTGTAATCTTTTTACAATATGTAGGGTTATCATTCATTGAAACATTGTCAATAAAAATATCTCCACTATCTTGTTTTAAAATACCGGAAATAATTTTCATTGTTGTAGTTTTTCCCGCCCCATTTATGCCAAGAAAAACGGAAATAGAGGATTCTTTTACATTAAAAGATAAATCATTAAGTACTGTAAGATTTTTAAAACTTTTGTATACAGATTTTACATTCAACATTTTTATATCATTATTTCAATATCTTTTTTATTTTGAGAAAGTATCTCCGATACTCTTCTAGAGGTTAATCTATAAGCCTCTTCTTTATCTTCACAAATTCCTAGAGATATTTGTGAAATTGCCTCAATGAGTTCGCCTATTGTCATTTGCACTGATTCAATTTCATTTTTTATTACATTCTCAACATCATTTTGCTTTTGTAGATTTTTATTTCTTTTATTATTTATCATTTTTATGTTTCCTTTTGTTAAACTTCTGCAGTTAAGATGATAAAAAAAAACAAGTGTTGCTAAAATTTTTATTAGGAAATTTTTTATAAACCTCTGAGTCCATAATTTCTTACCGTATCAATGACATGGGAGCTTTATAGCAATAAAGTGCTACTGATTTGTAATATTTTTGTTAAACTATAAATTTGTAGCTTTTTTTCATGTTTAAAACATAATATACTAAGGAAATTGTAAAGCTTAGAAAGCTTTTAGCATGTTATCTAAAAAGGACTTATTTTATGTTAAAACTTATTTTTAGGTGTAGAAATACAGTATTAGGTGTTGTAATAATTTTAGTTATATCGTTTGCAATGTTGGGTTTTGGTGTGGATTTTTTTAATGCTCCAAGTGGGGAAGATTATGCAATAAAAATAAATGATCAGGAAATTAGTAATTATGAATATAATTCTGCAAAAAATAATTATGTTGATAGTTTAAAATCCAGATTTGGTCAAATGTATGAACAAATAAAAAGTTTAATAAATATTGAACAACAAATTAAAGATCAATTAGTAGATCAAGCTCTTTTGACGCAGTTTGCAAAGAAAATTGGATTTTCAGCTGGAAATGAAGAGGTGGCTTTAAGAATACAAGAACTTTTTCCAACAGATACAATTCAATCTTATAATACATATTTAAAAAGAACGGGTCAGAATCCAAAAGATTTTGATAATGTATTAAGGGATGCTTTAATAAATGAAAGTTATCAAAATATACTTAGTGATTTATTATATGTCTCAGAAAAAGAAGTTGTTTCAAAGATAATAAAAGATAGAGAGACATTCAATATAAATTATGTTGCAGTTGATGTAGATTCTTTTAATGCTAAAAATGAACCAACAGAAGAAGAGCTTTTAGAGTTTTATAATGGTGTTGCTGTAGATTTTGAAGAAAAAGAAAAAGTTGCCTATGAGTTTGCTACATTTGATCCTAAAGATTTTAAAGATAAAATTGTTCCAGATGAAAATGAAGTTGAACTTTATTATTCCGAAAATATAGATAAGTTTACAACTCCAGAAAAAATATTAGCAAAAATTATAAAGATGCCAAGTAGTATTGGTGAAAAAAAAGCTAGCGAAGTGGCAGAACGTGCAAAGAAAGGGGAAGATTTTGCAAAACTAATGAAAGAGTTTTCTTCTGAGAAAAATGAAAATGCAGAAAAATGGTATACAAGAGGAGTTCTTGATATAGCTGTAGAAGAGATATTATTTAATGGTAAAAGTGAAGGGCTTCCTAAATTTTTTGATATGATAAAAACTAAGGATTACTATTACATTCCTTATGTCTTAAAATATCAATCAGAGGATGTAAAACCTTTAACTCAAGTCGAAAATGAAATAAAAAATGATATTATAATTTCATTGGCTCCTGCATTTGCAAAAGATAAAGCTGAAAGTATAAAAGCATTGCTTGAGCAAGGAAAAGAGGTCACGGAGCCTATTTTATGGAATCAAGTTGCTTTATCAAGTAAAGGAACTTTTCCTGAAAATTTTGCTGGATTGACAGATAAAATTTTAGAGAACCCTTCAGAGAAGTTTGCAGTGTTTGAATTTAATAATGTTCAGGTTCTTGTGAAGGTTACGAATTATCAGGAAAGTAAGATTCTTGATTTTGATAGTTTAGGAGAAAAGAAGAATAATTTAATAAAATTATACAAAGAGAAAAAAGCTAAAGAATTAAGTGAAACATTTGCTAATGGCGTTATAAAA
>CAZHFA010000128.1:0-4609 GCA_964531865.1 uncultured Bdellovibrionales bacterium | reverse complement strand
CCTCGGCCAGCCGCAGCCCCTGTTGGAGTCTGGTATTATCGGCAAAAAGTTCGACAAAAGCCCGTCCCGCTCTGATTGCACCCGTTGACATAAGTAACTCCGAAAATAAAATAAGTAGAACTTGACAGATAATAGCGTCTTTGCTAGTATCTGCATCTACTGAAAGTATTAATGAATAATATTTCGTTTTGTTATTCATTATGGTAGTTAAATAGTATTGAGATATCACAAATCTGTATTATTGAAAATAATTATGGAAAAACATTATAAGGTTTACGGACCAAATAAAACTACGATTAAATGTCCCGATGTTTTCGAGTCAGTTCTTTCGCCATGTGTAATCTACGGACTCATTACCAAAGATGATTATCTTATGGATCTTTCAGACGAGAGTGAAAAATATATAAGAGTACGTGATATTCAGAGGCTCTTTCCAGATGGATGTCGCGATAATAATTATAACGATTAGGTCGATTCGGCTCCCCCTCTTGTTTGTTTTAATCTTGCCGTGTCTTGAAGCGTCGTGAGTACATCAATAGGTTTGCCGATGATTGTATAACGGAGAAGAACGAATTATGTCAAAAAAGAAAGAAACGGCTAACGGAACGACTCGTTTTATGACCGCTATATAAAAGGGAATAAAAAGCAGGAGCGGCTTTTTGAAGAAGATCGAAAGCGAATGCGGCTCGGTCTGAAAATTCGTGAATTGCGACAGGCCGCCGGACTGACGCAGGCGGAGCTGGCCGAGCGGACGGGGACCACCGCGTCGGCCATTTCGCGGATCGAAAGCGCCAACTACACGAATCATTCGCTTCCGCGTCTGCAAAAAATCGCCAAAGCGCTGCACCAGCGGCTTGAAATCAGCTTCGTCGATGAGGCGGCTCCCATTTCCCTCTAACGACTGAAATCTATCAGCGAAAAAACTTTTTACACAGCTGATGGAATTCGTCTTTACTGAGGCGTTTAACGTGTTTTTCAATTGTCGGGTTAAAATCGACGGGTTTAAAGGCTTTGCTTTTTGACGAGCGATGGCAGTTGGCGATTAAGGCCATGAGCGTCGAAAGGAGCGACCAGTCTCTTTCCTGCTGGCCTTCCGCCATCCAGATTAACTCGCGGAGGGTGTAGTCTCGGATGTCGACGGCGAGCTTGCCTCCGAGTCGCCATAGAAGTCGCCAAGTATCGAATCCGCTTGCTTCTCCATTGCCTTGATCCGTTTCTTGTTGTCGATTTTCTCGAGCCGCTTTTCGACAATCTCGATTCCGGCCGCGATCAGGGCTCTCTGCTTCTCGACCGCCTTCGCCCGATCCGTGCGGCCGCGCCGGTGGAAAAAATCGACGAGCTCCCGGAAGAACGCGTCGCTGGCGGCCAAAAGCGTTGCGCCGTCAAAGGCTGTCATGACATCATTGGCGGTGACTTGATAACTGGCGAACTGGCCTTCGAGCAGGACACAGATCACTTGCCCCAGCAGCATCTCTTCACTGCCGAGCCGGTCCAGAAGCGGCGGATCGCCGAGTTCCGGCTGGAGCAGGTCGACGCCGAGCCGGTCGCGGACCCTCATCGCCGCGCCAAGATTAAGTGAAATCGACCACGAACGGTTCGCACTGTCGGTAAAATTCTGCATAAAATATTCTCCGTAAAATGGGTTAAGAGTGAGTAAAAACGAGCAACAGAGAGAGAAGTCGTTAGGGGAGTGAGACGAAACACCCCCCTAACACAGCTTTTTTACGAAACCGATTCGAATTACTAGGCGATTTTCGCCAGTTTGAGCGTGACGTTGACCTTGACCGCGTCTTCCAACGGTTCCTCGTAGGAGAAGTTCGTAACGCCCCACTGGCCGGAAATCCCTTCGCAGGAGGCCGGAATTGTTTCGCCGGAATTGAACGCCGAATGAAGCGTATCAAACGTCTCTTCGCCCGGCAGATAAAGCATGGTGAACTCGATCGTACATTCACGCAGCGTCGGCACGGTCTGTCGCCAGCCGCTATTGCCGCGCGTCGTGACATCGGCCTCGCCCGCGCTCATATTGACCGTGACATCCTGCACATTCGTGACTTCGGTTCCGTCAATAGTCAGAACGCAGTCCATGCCGAGAACGGCAATGGTTTCTTCAGGTGGTGTTGACATAAAATCCTTTCAAAAAAGTTAGTTTTAATGAACCGAATCCTGCCATTGCGGCGGGAGTTTCGGTAATTCACTTTCGAACGCAGGTCCCATATAGGGACGCGGCTCAATCGTGCCGGCGATCTCGAACGGACCCCAAATTTCGGCTTCGAGTCTTTCGGCCCGAAAGACCTGTTCCGCAGTTTTGAGCGGACCAAAGGTAACCCAGCGTTTTTGATAATGTCCGTCGACAACCTGCTTTGACGCCGCCGAGTTGCTCTTGCGCAGAAGAAGGACGCCGCCGTCGCCGATTTTGCGGTTGACCCGGCGCGGATTCTTTCGCGTAACGGTGCCCCCTTTTTCGAGCGTTTCCGGGACATTCCCCTTTTTGGGGAGCTTCGACGGGCCGACGACAACGCTCTCCCGCGTTTTGTCGTAGCCGAAAAGAATCCAGCGTTTGAGGAGACCGACGTGGGAATGAGGCGGCTGGCCCGGCGGGGCCGGGCCATTCTTTTTCTTCATCGACTGCTTGGCCGTCTGACGCACAAACGCGCCGAATTTTGACAAGACCTTGCGCGTCGCTTCCGAAACTTTCGATCGCACCTCTTTCGTATCGAAAAACGCGACACGAAATTTAAAGTCGATCATTATTCACCTTTTGTTTTAGACGCTTTCGTCGTCTCGGTGGTCGCTGTACTATCGCTCTTTACCTGGACCGAGAGTTTCGGCAAGAGTCCGAGGAGCTTTTTAAAGAGCGCCAGCAGGAGATACATTCCGAACCAAAAAAGTGTGATCAAGAGTGCGCACCGAGCTAGAATAGAGGCCAGAAACGAGCGAAGATCGGAACGGATGGATCGCAACAGCCCTCCGTTATCGGAGCGAAAAAGCCCCGATTCCCCATCATCGAATTCCGGCGGGTTATCCGGCTCCTCATTGCGCGGCCGATTCCGAAACCAGCCGGACGATCCGCTGCCGTATTCGTCGAAGAGCGGCTCCAAGCTGTCGTTATCCGGTGCGACGTCTCGCGGCTCTTCCCGCTGGGAATTTCCGCCGCTGTTGCCGAGTGAAAAAGACTGCAAGAGCCGCTCCTTTAAGTCGGCGACTCCCGAAAAACGGGAGACTTCGGACCACGTCGCCCGGTTGTCCGGGCTGCGATAGATCACGAAAGTCGGCGTCGAAGATACGTTTCGTTCGAACGCCATTTTGCGTCCTTTGTCGTCATCGACCTCGATAACATGAATTACGTACCCCTGCTTGGTTAATTCGGCGATAATCGGCTTAGCCTGTTTGCACGGCTGGCAGTAGGCGCTGGTGAACATGATCACCTCGACGATCTCCTTCTGCGCCACCGGCTTTTGAAAATCCTCCGTATTGCCGATGGCGTGACGATAAGGACGTTCGGAACGCGCATTTATCGGCAATTCAGCCGGGATGTTTTTCGGCTCTTCGTTACCGGCATCCGCGTTCGGCTCGACTCGCATCACCGCTTCGTCTTTGTCAGCGGCCGATTCTGCGGCCGGCTCGTTCACCGATTCCTCCGGCGTTTTCGCCGGCGACTCCTTCACAGGTTCCTCAGTCGTTTTCGCCGGCGACTCCTTCACAGGTTCTGCCGTCTCTTTCTCCGGCGCTGTTTCCCCGTCGGTTTCGCCCCGGCACCAGACCGAATACGGCGGGACCGAGTTCGGAAGGCCGGTTCGATTCTTCCCGTCGAACGCCTCGTAGAGCTTGCTGATCGGGATCGCGCCGCCCCTCATATCCTCTTCCGAAAGCTGCCGCTCGTCCCCAACGCGCCAGGTCAGAATCCCGGTGATATAAAGTTGTCCATCGAGTTCCTCGACAATGGCGCTCCCGCTCTGGCCCCCCTTCGGGGCCGGAAAAAACTGCGCCGTTTCCCCATAGTAGCTCTCGACACTCCCCTTCCACGCGAACGGCCACCGACCTTCCGAACATCCGCTCGAAAGAATCGGGCCGCCCGTCGTAGGGCGCGTTCCGCGCTTTCCCAACGGAACGAACGGCGGGTCATAGTGCGCTAAAGAAGCGCGATCCACCGTAATGATCGCAAAATCATACGGCTGGTTTTCGTTATGCCATGTGGCGATCACCGTTCCCTTGCACTCGGTAATCCGGCCTGTTCCGAAAAACTGGAGCGTCACGGTTCGGTGGCTTTCGACGACGTGCCAATTCGTCAGAATGTAATATCTGTTTTTGAACAGTCCGCAGACGGTTCCGGTTCCAATTGCGCCGCGGCCATTGGCGTCGGTGGCGAACACCCGGCAGCTTGCCGCGTGAACGTCCTCCAGATTCCGCGCCGCGACACAATCGGCTCGAGCGCAGGAACAGCTGTGAATCGCCAGAAGCAGTCCGATGGCCAGTCCGATCAGAAACGATTTCACGCTGAATTTGCGCGATGCTTCTGTCGCAACAGGATCGGTTTCATTCGTTGATGTTTCCAAAAAGCTCACTCCTTTCTTAAAAATCCCCTTTACCTTGTCAAAAAGCACTAAAAGAA